>NZ_JBGFFF010000006.1:0-79234 GCF_056175785.1 Acidovorax sp. LjRoot204 | reverse complement strand
CGTACACCTGCATGCAGGTCATGAGCTGGTCAATGGCCTTGCCGCCCGCAGCGCGCGAGGCGTCAATCCCCTCCAGCATCATCGTGAGCCCCTTGCTCACGCACTGCAGCAGGATCTCGTCCTTGTTCTTCACGTAGTAGTACAGCGTGGGCTTGGTCACGTTCAGGCGCGCGGCGATGTCGTCGAGCGAGGTGGCGTGAAAGCCGCGTTCGTTGAACAGCTGGGCCGCTGCCTGCAGCACGGCATTGCGTTTGGCCTCGCGCTGGCGCTCGCGGTGCGACACCGGGGGCCAGGGAGAAGCGGCTGCGGTCTGGGCGGCCGTGGCCTTGGCCTGCTTGGCCGCTTTGACCGGCGTGGCTCGCTTGGCTGTGGGTGGCGAAGACGGGGCTGCGGCGGTGGCGGTGGCGCTGCGGCGGCGGGGTGCCACTTTGGCGTGGGGCATGGATGGCAGTTCCTCGGGAAAGTACGGATGCTGATGAGGGTCGCGGCTTCCAGAATCTACTTGCGAGTAAACAGTTTACGCACAAGTAGGAAATTTGCGCTGGGTTCCATCGAAATTTCTGTCAAAAGCTGCAGTCAACCCGTATTAGAAAGCCAATGGAGACAACCCCTTCCGGCCCCGCTGCTGCCACGCCCCTGCTGCAGGTGCAGGGCGTGACCCTGGCGTTCGGTGGCGTGAAGGCGCTGACCGGCGTAGGCTTTGACGTGCAGCCCGGCTCCATCACCGCCGTCATCGGCCCCAACGGTGCGGGCAAGACCTCGCTGTTCAACACCATTTCGGGCTTTTACCGGCCCAGCCAGGGCTCGATCCGCTTTCAGGGGCAGGACATCACCCGCGTGCCCGCGCCGCAGCGCGCCAAGCTGGGCCTGGGCCGCAGCTTTCAGAACATCGCGCTGTTTCGCGGCATGACGGTGCTCGACAACATCAAGCTGGGCCGCCACGCGCACCTCAAAACCAACGTGCTCGACGCGCTGCTGTACTTCGGCCGCGCCCGACGCGAAGAGGCCGAACTGCGCCGCGAAGTCGAGGAGCGCATCATCGACTTCCTCGAAATCGACCACATCCGCCACGCCCCCGTCTCGGCCCTGCCCTACGGCCTGCAAAAGCGCGTGGAGATGGCCCGGGCCCTCGCCATGCAGCCGCAGATCCTGATGCTGGACGAGCCCGTGGCCGGCATGAACCGTGAAGAGACCGAAGACATGGCGCGCTTCATCCTCGACGTGCGCGAGGAGTGGGGCGTGACGGTGCTGATGGTGGAGCACGACATGGGCATGGTGATGGACCTGTCGGACCACGTGGTGGTGCTCAACTTCGGCCAGGTCATCGCGCAGGGCACGCCCGCGCAGGTGCAGGCGGACCCCGAGGTCATCCGCGCCTACCTGGGCGCGGGCGACGTGGGCGACCTGCGTGCCAAGCTGCAGGGAGTGACCACCGCATGACCGGCAACTTCGACTGGGCCTACCTGTTTGAGATCAGCCTCACCGGCATCGCCGGTGGCGGTCTCTACGCACTGGCCGCACTGGCTTTCGTCATGGTCTACAAGGCCACCCGCGTGGTCAACATTGCCATTGGCGAGCTGCTGATGGTGGGTGCGTACCTGTTCTTCACCTTTGCATCGATGTTTGCGCTGCCGCTGTGGCTGGCCATCCCCGCCGCCGTGCTGGGCACGGGCCTGCTGGGCGCGGTGATCGAGCGCACCATGATCCGCCCGCTGCTGGGCGAGCCGCCGATCTCCGTCTTCATGGTCACCGTGGGCCTGGCCTCGGTGCTGGTGGGCCTGGTCGAGATGATCTGGACGGCAGACCAGCGCCGCCTGCCCGACTTCATGCCCACGCAGCCCATCATGGTGGGGGACGCATTCCTGGCACCCAAGGTGTTCTGGGGCGCCGTGATCGCCATCGTGTTCATCGCGGCAGTGCTGGTGGTGTTCCGCTTCTGGCGCGGCGGGGTGGCCCTGCGTGCCACGGCCAGCGACCAGGCGGCTGCGTATTCGGTGGGCATCAACGTGCCGCGCGTGTTTTCGCTGGCCTGGGTGGCCTCGGCCATGCTGGCTGCCATCTCCGGGATCATCGTTGGCTCGATTGGCGGCATCTCGTCCAGCATGGGCGTGTTCGGGCTGTCGGTGCTGGTGGTCGTCATCGTGGGCGGGCTCGACAGCGTGCTGGGCGCGCTCGTCGGCGGCATCCTCATCGGCCTGATCGAGGCGCTGGCCGGGGCCTACCTGGGCGGCGAATACAAGCTGCTGGCCACGTTCATCGTGCTGGTGGCCGTGCTGCTGGTGCGGCCTTACGGCCTGTTCGGCACCCACGAAATCGAGAGACTGTAAAAACATGAACCCCCACGTTCATCACCTCGTGTATTCACTGCCCCCCAAGGGGGCGCAGGCCTCCCTTGGGGCGGCCCGGCGGCAGGCCTGACCCATGCGCATCGGAACCCTCAAGGAAACCTACATCGCCGACGCGGCGCTGTTCGACTCGCGCACGCAAAAAGTGTGGCTGGCCGTGGGCGCTGCGCTGCTGGTGTTGTTCCCCTTCATGGCCAGCGACTACTGGCTCTACCTGGCCTGCCTGGTCAGCATCAATGTGGCCAGTGCCACGGGGCTCAACATCCTCACAGGCTACACGGGGCTGGTCAGCCTGGGGCAGGCGGCCTTCATGGGCCTGGGGGCTTACACGGTGGCCGTGCTGGAAACCAAGGTGGGCACGCCCTTTGTGCTCAACCTGCTGGCAGGTGGCTTTGTCGCCATGCTGGGCGGCATCGTGGTGGGCATTCCTTCGCTGCGCGTGAAAGGGCTGTACCTGGCCATTGCCACCATTGCCGCATCGTTCATCGCGCACYTCATCTTTGCCAACTGGAAGTTCACCGGCGGCACCGGTGGCCTGAGCGTGCCGCCCGCCAAGCTGTTCGGCATGGCGCTCGACACCTCGTTCAGGCTGTACTGGCTCATCGTGCCGGTCACCATCCTCATGCTCCTGGGCGCGGCCAACCTGTTTCGCACGCGCGTGGGCCGTGCCTTCATCGCGATTCGCGACCGCGACATCTCGGCCGAGGTGCTGGGCATACCGCTGCTGCGCTACAAGCTGCTGTCGTTTGGCCTGTCATCGTTCTATGCGGGTGTGGCAGGCGGGCTGTGGGCGTACTTCTTTCGCGTGRTCACGCCCGAGAGCTTTCCGCTGCTGATGTCCATCTTTTTCCTCGCGGCCATCATCGTCGGCGGCATGGGCTCCATCCTGGGCGGCATCCTGGGCGCGGTGTTCATGACCATGGTGCCCGAGCTGCTCAAGCTCGTGGTGGACCTGATGCCCGGCGGCAGCGAACTCACCGTGTTCCTCTCGCCCGTGCGCACGGTCATCTTTGGCCTGCTCATCATCGGTTTTCTCGTCTTCGAGCCCCATGGCCTGGCCGAAGTGTGGCGGCGCGTCCGTCGTTTCTTCCATCTCTGGCCTTTCCGCAACTAAATCCACAGGAGACAACCATGGACACACAACGCACTTACTTCCAGCGCCGCCAACTCTTGCTCGGAGCCGCTGGTGCCGCCGCCCTCACCAGCCCGCTGTCGGTGCTGGCCCAAGGCGCCGAAGAGATCGTGATCGGCGGCTCCATCCCGCTCACCGGCGTGTTCGCGTTTGCGGGCGTGGGCATCAACGCGGGCATGGGCGACTACGTGAAGATGCTCAACGACGCGGGTGGCATCAAGGGCCGCAAGGTCAAGTACGTGCCTGAAGACACGGGCTACAAGGTCGATGTGTCGGTGGCTGCGTTCAAGAAGATCACCAGCCAGAACAAGGTCAACCTGTACTACGGCGACTCCACGGGCTTCTCCAAAACCATCAACCCCGAGCTGGACCGCAACGGCAACATCCTGATGGCCGGCGCGTCGTTTGCCACCGAACTCAACGACCCCAAGAAGTACCCCAACCAGTTCCTTGTGGGCCCCGACTACACCGAGATGTTCGGCATCCTGCTCAAGCACATCGCCAAGGAAAAGCCTGGTGCCAAGGTGGCCTTCGTGTACTCCGATTCGGAATTCGGTCGCGACCCCATCGAGTCCAGCGAAGCCATGGCCAAGCAGCTGGGCCTGTCGGTGCCCATCAAGATCATGACGCCCGCCGGCAGCGTGGACGTGTCCACCGAGGTCATCAAGCTGCGCCGCGCGGCGCCCGACTACACCATCTTTCACGGCTACATCCTCGCGCCCATCCCTGAGTTCATCACCCAGGGCAAGCAGCAGGGCATGACCAGCAAGTGGATGGGCACCTTCTGGACCATGGACAGCTCCACCGTGATGAAGATGGGCGAAGCCGCCGACGGCTTCATGGGTGTGATGCCGTATCGCTACTACTACGACACTGAAAAGGCGCCGATGCTGGAGAAGATCCGCGCCCTGCGGCCCGAGTACCAGAGCACGGCCTACATCCAGGGCTTCCTGGCCGCGATGCTGTTCACCGAGGCAGCCAAGCGCACGCTGGACGCTGGCAAGCCCCTCACCGGCCCCAACCTGAAGGCCGCACTCAATTCCATCAAGGACTTCGACACGGGCGGGCTGATCGGCGTGCCGATCACCATCAGCGGGAATTCGATCCCCGTGGGCCGCGTGTACCGCGCCGACATGAAGGCGCAAAAAATGGTCGCGGCATCGGACTGGATCAAACTCTGACACTGCCTGCGCCATGACCCAGCCAACCCCGGCCCACGTCCTCGAAGTCAATAACATAGAGGTCATCTACAACAAGGTGGTGCAGGCCCTGCGTGGCCTGTCGCTGGCTGTGCCGCGCGGGCAGATCGTGGCGCTGCTGGGCAGCAATGGGGCGGGCAAAAGCACCACCCTCAAAGCGGTGTCGGGCCTGCTGGCGCTGGAGGATGGTGTGGTCGAAAGCGGCAGCATCCACTTCAATGGCCAGCCCACGGCCGCCGCGGCCCCGCAGCAGCTGGTGCGCAACGGTCTGAGCCATGTGATGGAAGGCCGCCGCGTGTTTGAAGACCTCACGGTCGAAGAGAACCTGGTGGCGGCCACCTATGCGCTCACGGGGCGCAGGGATGCGACGCCGGATTTCGACCTGGTCTACAGCTACTTTCCGCGCCTGCATGAGCGGCGCAAGGGCCTGGCCGGGTACCTGTCGGGCGGCGAGCAGCAGATGCTGGCGATTGGCCGCGCGCTGATTGCGCAGCCCCAGCTCATCCTGCTCGACGAGCCCTCACTGGGCCTCAGCCCCAAGCTCGTCGAAGACATCTTCACCATCATTGCGCGCATCAACGCCGAGCGGGGCACCAGCATGCTGCTGGTGGAGCAGAACGCCACCGTGGCCCTGGCCGTGGCGCACCGGGGCTACATCATGGAGAACGGCAAAATCGTGATCGACGGCACGGCAGAACGCCTGGCCAACGACCCCGATGTGCGCGAGTTCTACCTCGGCATGGGCGGTGGTGGCGAGGCCAAGAGCTTCAAAGAGATCAAGCACTACAAGCGCCGCAAAAGATGGCTGTCATGACGCTCCCCGACCTCACCCTGCCCCAGATGCTGCGCGAGCGCGCGCGCACCGACGCGCAGCGCATCGCCATCCGGCAAAAGGACTTCGGCATCTGGAAGCCCTTCACCTGGGCGCAGTACCACCAGCGCGCCAGCCACTTCGGCCTGGGCCTCAAGGCACTGGGCCTGCCTCCGGGCGGGCATGTGGGCGTGATCTCCGAGAACCGCATCGAATGGGTGCTGGCCCAGATGGGCGCGGGCCTGGTGGGCGCCGTGACCGTGGGTGTGTACCCCACCAGCCCCACCAACGAAGTGGCCTATGTGGTCGGCCATGCCGACATCGAGATCATGGTCTGCGAAGACCAGGAGCAGACCGACAAGCTGCTGGCCGCACTGCCGGAGCTGCCGCGCCTGAAAAAAATCGTGGTCATGGAGACCAAGGGCCTGCGCAGCTTTGCGCCCGAGGTGCGCCAGTTCATCACCACGTTTGACGAGGTCGAGCAGCTGGGCGCGGCATCGGGCCAACAAGCCATCATCGACGACGCACTCGCACGCCAGCGGCTGGATGACGTGGGTCTGATGATCTACACCTCAGGCTCCACCGGCAAGCCCAAGGGCGCGATGATTTCGTACCGCAACATCCGGGGCGTGGTGCCGGGCATCGTGGACCGGCTGGAGCTGTCGCGCGAGACCACCCACCTGTCGTACCTGCCGCTGTGCCATGTGGCCGAACAGATGCTCACCAGCATTGTGCCGGTGTACATCGGCTCGCAGGTGAACTTTGGCGAATCCATCCGCACCGTGCAGGAGGACCTGCGCGAGGTCGCACCCACCATGTTCCTGGGCGTGCCGCGCATCTGGGAAAAGCTGCACGCGGCCATCCACATCAAGCTGCAGGAAACGGGCGGCCTGCGCCGTGCGCTGTTCCACAAAGCCTACAACGCCTGCAAGCCGTTGGCCGAAAAGCCACGCAGTGCCTGGAGCGCTGCCGACAAGCTGACCTTTGCCACGAGCTACTGGCTCGTCTTCCGCGCGCTGCAAAACTTCATCGGCCTGCGCAACGCCCATGTGGCGCTCACCGGCGCCGCGCCCATTCCGCCCGACGTGGTGCGCTTCTTCCGCGTGCTGGGCGTGCCGCTCATCGAGGTGTATGGCCTGACCGAATCCACCGGCATGGTCACAGGCCACCGGCTCGGTCATGTGGTGGTGGGGACCGTCGGCGTGCCCACGCTGGGTGTGGAGCACCGCATTGCCGACAACGGTGAACTGCAACTCAAAGGCGACATGGTGTTTGCGGGCTACTACAAGAACCCCGAAGCAACGGCCAGCAGCATCCAGGGCGGCTGGCTGCACACGGGCGACGTGGTGCGCGAAGAGCAGGGCGAGATCAAGATCGTGGACCGCCTGAAAGACATCATGATCACCGCGGGCGGCAAGAACCTCACGCCGTCCGAGATCGAGAACACGATGAAGGGCAGCCCCTTCATCAAGGAATGCATCATCGTGGCCGAGGCGCGCAAGTTCGTCGGCGCGCTGGTGATGATCGACTACGAGACCGTGGGCAAATGGGCCGAGGCGCGGCGCATTCCGTTCACGCACTTTCGCTCGCTGGTGGAGCACCCCGAGGTGCGTGGCCTCATCGATGCCGAAATCAACCAGGGCAACCAGCGGCTGGCGCAGGTCTCGCAGATCCGCAAGTTCCACCTGCTGACCAAGGAGCTGGACCACGACGACGGCGAGGTGACCGCGACGATGAAGGTGCGCCGCGCAAGCATCTACAAAACCTATGCGGCCGAGATCGAGGCGCTGTACCAATAGCCCAGGGCTCGGCGCATTGGAATCCACTTACTATCAAAACAGGAGCTGATAGCGCAATATCCACTAGCGCTTGAAGCGGATTTGACATGAAAAATACCGCCACAGACCCTGCAGCAGCCGCTACCGCACCGTCCGCGCCCGTCCCACAGCCGCCCCTGCTGCTGGAGCGCCACGGCGCCGTCGCCACGCTGCGCTTCAACCGGCCCGAGGCACTCAACGCCATCGACGTGCCCATGGCCAATGCCTTCCTCGCCGCCGTGCAGTCCATCGCTGCCGACCCCGGTGTGCGGGCCGTGGTGCTGCGTGGCAACGGCCGGGGCTTCATGGCCGGGGGCGACCTGGCCACGCTGCGCGCGGACCCGGTGCAGGGCGCCATCGACATCCTCACGCCGCTCAATGCCGCCCTTCAGTTGCTGGCGCAGATGAACGCGCCGGTCATCGCGCAGGTGCACGGCGCGGCCGCCGGTGCGGGCTTGAGCCTGGTGCTGATGGCCGACTACGTGATCGCCGCAGAAGGCACACGTTTCAACCTGGCCTACATCAACCTCGGCACCAGCTGCGACGTGGGTGCATCGTGGGCGCTGCCGCGCATCGTGGGCGTGCGCCAAGCGCTGGAGATTGCGTTACTGGGCGAGGCCTTCACAGCCGACGATGCGCTGCGCCTGGGCCTCGTCAACCGCGTGGTGCGCGGCGCCGAGCTGGACAGTGCCACCACCGCCCTCGCCCAGCGCCTAGCCAGCGGCCCCACGCTGGCCTACGGCGCCATGAAGCGCCTGATGCGCGCGTCGATGGACCACACGCTGCCCGAGCAACTGGCCGCTGAAAAGGACGCCTTTGTGCACTGCGCGGGCACCGAGGACTTCCGCGCGGGGGTGGAGGCGTTTCACCAGCGCCAGAGCCCGCAGTTTGTGGGGCGGTAACGCAAGCGCAACTGCATCGCCGGCAGCCTCTTCCTTGTCTTCAAGCAGAGCCCTTACACTCCCGCCAAAACGGAGGGAGAGAGGGTATGAAGCCATCACGCCAACAAGGCAAGCTGCTGTTCAAAATCGCGGGCGTTCTCGCCGGGGTCGTGTTCGTTGCTTTTGGAATGCAGGAGCGGTCCGAGCTTTCCAGAACGCTCAAGCTCGGCAAACACGCCGTGGTCGAGCCCATCACGCAGTACACGGAGTTCAAGAAAAGCGGTTCTTCCACCTACACCGCCGAGTTCCACTACAAGACCGACAGCGGCCAGCAGATGGTGGTGAAGCACAGTTTCCCGGAAGAGATCCTGGCCGAATTCAAGGCCCATCGCCCGGTCGAAATCGCCTACATGCCCAACGACCCCAGCAGCTTTGTGTTTGTGAAGCAGCAATCCTCATGGACGCTGGTGGCGGTCGGCACCGCTTTGATGCTGGCAGCCCTGCTGCTGGCCTGATCGACGGTTCGACCTTCCGCACCGTGCGCCCTTGTGCCAGGCGCGGGGCTGGGTGAACGCCTGAACCCACAGCATTGGACTGAATCGCGGAACAGTGAGTTGAGCCGCCAGCCATTGATGGCGAACCCATCGGCCCTTAGAGTGAGGCCATGGCGACGACAACCTACGCGGCTCCACGCACTCTCTTGCCCCTGTGGTGCAACATCGGGCCGGATACCCCCGCAACAAAGCCATGATCACCGTCCGCCCCTCCTCCGAACGGGGCCGGTCCTCCACCGGCTGGCTACACAGCGCCCACAGCTTTTCGTTTGGCGACTACTTCGACCTGCGCCACCAGGGCCATGGCAATCTGCTGGTGCTCAACGACGACACTGTGGCGCCCGGCAAAGGCTTTGGCACGCATGGGCACCGCGACATGGAGATCGTGAGCTATGTCCTCGACGGCGCCCTGGCCCACCAGGACAACCTGCACGAACGCACCGGCCAACAACCTGGGGCCCCAGCGGCCTCGGGGGCGCCAGGGGCTGATTCGGTGGCGGCTCCCACCGGCATCCTGCACCCGGGCGACGTACAGCGCATGAGCGCAGGCTGGGGCGTGCGCCACAGCGAATTCAATGCGCTGCCCGACCAGCCCACCCATTTCCTGCAGATCTGGATCAAGCCCCTGTTCACAGGTATCCGCCCCAGCTACGAACAAAAACACTTCCCGTCCGCAGACCGCCGGGGCCGCCTGGTGCGCATTGCCTCGCGCCGGGGAGAGGACGGCTCGGTGAGCATGAACGCCGACGCCTCCATCTGGGCAGGCTTGCTGGATGGCAGCGAAACCGCCACCCAAGTGCTGAACCCCGAACGCCTGGCCTACGTGCACGTGGCGCGAGGGGCGGTGCAGGTCAACGGCATCGCGCTGTCTGGTGGCGATGGCGCCTTGCTGGACGGCGAAAACACACTGACCCTGCACGAGGGCCACMACGCCGAGGTGCTGGTGTTTGACCTGGCGCGGCGTTAAGACACCTGACGCCCCACCCCAGCGCGCGGAACTGCCCCCATGACCCCCGACAAAGCCTTCCTCCACCTGCCCGAGCTGCAAGGCCGGCTGACCCCTGCCCATGCCTCGGGCCTGCGCCTCACCGACGAGGTGCTGGCCGAGTGGGACGCCCAGGCGCGCTGCCAGGGCCTGCCCGCCCACTGGCGCCTGCCGGACCACGAGGTCGAGCAATCCCGCCGCGAGGTGCTTTCCACCATCACCGCCGAGCAGCAGGATCTGTGGGTGTTTGCCTATGGCTCGCTGATGTGGAACCCAGGCTTTCACTTTGGCGAAGTGCGCCGCGCCTGCCTGCCCGGCTTCGCACGCCGCTTTGCCCTGAGCACCACCATCGGCCGGGGCACCCCTGATTGCCCGGGCCTGGTGCTGACCTTGCAGCGCACGGGCGACGAAGACCCACAGGGCTGCGAGGGCCTGGCATTCCGCATCCCGGCGCCGCTGGTGGAGGACGAGTCCCGCCTGCTGTGGCGGCGCGAGATGATCACCGGCGCCTACTGCCCGCAACTGCTGCCCCTGCCAACGCCCCAGGGCGAAGTGCAGGCGCTGGTGCTGGTCGCCAACACGGCCCATACCCATTACCGGGCCAATCTGTCGCTGCAGGCCACGGCCGCGACCATTGCCACCGCCTGCGGGCGTATCGGCAGCAACCGGGACTACCTGGAGCAGCTGGTGCAGCAGTGTGGGGTGCTGGGCATTGAAGACGCCTATGTGCGTGAGCTGGCGGCGTTGGTGGATGCCGCCTGCGGCCACAGCCGCTGAAGCCACAATGGACCGGCGGGCCACGGTGTCAGAACGGCGCCGATTCCGGGTCGGTATCGACGGGCACTTCGCGCGGACCAGTCACCACCCCACCCCCAGCCACCTTACGCGCCGGGGCAGAGGGTGCTGCTGCAGGCATCGGTGGCCGTGATGGCACAGCAGCTTCAGCCCTGTCGCTGGCCACTGCCTGCGCTGCGCTCGCCACACCACTCTCTGTCTCGCCCCCCAGCGCATCGATCAGGTCCGGAATCAGCTTGACCAGCTCGCCCGTGGCAATCGCCACGTCAGTGTCAAAGCCGCCATCGTCTACCTTGGTGCCTTCAAACACCGTGTCCAGGAACGACACTTTCTTGATCTGCAGGCCTTCGGTGAGCATGAAGCTCACGCGGTCGTCCCAGGTGAGGGCGAGCTTGGTGGGCAACTTGCCAGCGTCGATGTGGGCCTGCACCTCCTCGATGTCCAGTGGGTGGCGGGCGTAGCGCACCACGGCTTTTTCCTCGTTGGCGCTTTTGAGTTCGCACTCGCGGTCCACCGTGAAGCCCACGGGTGGCTCTTGCTCCTTGAGCCAGTGGGCCATGGCGGCCTGGGGGCTGGTCTGGGTGTCGAGCAGCGACACCGACAGGCCGGGCAGCGATTCGACCAGCAGGGTCACCACTTCATCGGCGCGGCCCTGGCTGGACGTGTCCAGCACCAAGAGTCGCGAGGCCGTGTCGATCCAGATCCACATCGAGCCTTGCTTGGTGAAGGCCATGGGCAACAGGTCGAGCTTGGCCTCGTCTTTGAGCTCCTTGCTTTCCTTCTTGCCAGGCTTGCGGCCGGTTTCCTTTTCGATGCGTTCGGCCTTTTCCTTGACCTTGCGCGCCAGCACGCTGCCGGGCAGCACCTTGGTCTCGACCATGAAGCGCAGGATCCACTGCCCACCCACCGATTCGACCAGCGGGCCATGCAATTCACCCCGGGGCGGCACCCAGCCCAGCGACTTCTCCTGCGTGGCGCCACATTCCTGGAAAGGGGCCTTGGCCAGCGCTTCTTCCACTTGCGTCAACTCGACCTGCCATTGCGGAGCAATGCGGTACACGATCATGTTCTTGAACACGGAAAACCTTTGGTTGGGGTCGCTGGGAACAACGACACGGACACGGAACCCGCCATTGTCGGCGGTCGCCACCCCGGCGCCGGGCCGCCGGGGCACGGACAGCCCTTGGGAGACTGAAAACGCTACACAATCAATAGCAAATAAGGCAGATCACACTATCGCATTACCAGCTAATTACTCAAAATTCTCCTGGGGGCTGCTTTGCAAGCGTTCGCCGCAACTTTACACAGCCTCACCCAACGCGCACGGTGGCGATACGTGGGCGGCGGACACTGGACTCCAATCGCTGAAACGGTCGTTGCAGCGAGCTCACCACCGCGAAAGGACTTTCACCATGGCCTCCCGTTTCTCTCACCCCCTCTCTCACCGTATTGCCGCCACTGCCCTGCTCGCCGCCATGGCTTTGCCTGTGCTGGCCCAGCAACCCCCTTCAGCGCCCGCAGCACCCACCGCCCCCGCCAAGGCTGCTGAAGGCCGCCATGAACGCCACCACGGCGACATGGCACAGCGCCATGCCAAGCGCCTGGCAGACCTGAAAGCCCAGCTCAAGTTGACCCCTGCCCAAGAATCGGCCTGGAMCACCTTCACCACCGCCATGCAGCCCGGCGAACGCCCCGCCCGCCTGGACCGCCAGGACATGGACAAGCTGACCACGCCGGAACGTATCGACCGCATGCGCGCAATGCGTGCCCAGCATGCCGCCGAAGCCGACCGCCGTGGCGAGGCCACCAAGGCCTTCTATGCCACGCTGACGCCCGAGCAGCAAAAGACCTTTGATGCCCAGGCCCACCGCGGCCGCCCCATGGGTGGCATGCGGGGTGGTGAGGGCCGCCACGGGCATGGCGACCACCATGGCGGCATGCGCGGGGGTGAAGGCCGTCCGGGCCCTGCCCCCACGCCTGCGCCCGCCAAGTAAGGCGTTGCTATGAACTGGGGCGACAGGCGCTGAAGCCTGTCGTCACAAAGGGACTGTTTCAAGCCCTTCCGCAATTCCCCACCCTGCCAACCCGGCGTTCTACAAAGAACGCCGGGTTTTTTCTTGGACGGTCACGCCCCGGAGGGTGCCGTACAAGGCCATGAGACGAGCCAGGGAACGCAACTCTACGCCGCTGTGGATAACCCTGGGCACATTTTTGGCACAACCGGGCAGTTATCCACACAAAACGCCGCCGCCCAAAAGTTGTTGTCGGCGAGCCCCGCACTTTGCGCGCGCCGCCCCACATACTTTGCAGCGACGCAAGTGCGCGTCAACGTTGAAGAAAAAGCGCTTGTCCACACAAACAGGCGTTCTCTACTACTATTGCTATTTATATATAAAGCCTTTAAAGAATAACCAGAACCCCCAATCCGGGTACCTGTCCACCGCCGGTGACCGGCCCATCGGCCGACTGGACAACCTGACAGACAGGCGATTGATGCCGGAATGGGGAAGTACCGGCTCGGCACGGCGGTCCTGTCCGGTGGATCGCTCACACCCTTGAGAGGCTGCAAAAGAAGTGGCTGGGGGGGCCGATGCCTTTCACGCCGCACCAGCGGATGCAATGCTTCCGCCACCTAGGGCACCCCATCCAGCTTCAGCCAGAGGGGATGCCCCTGTTCCACCGGCTTGGCCCGAACCCTTGCAGCCAAGGAGAAGGAGCATGGTTTCCCTCATTTGCTATTAATAGATGAGCACTCAGGGTATGAAGCTGTAGCGCTCCCCTTCGTTTTGGGCCCATTTCCTGCCGCCGATGCGCGCGGTGCGTAAAACTGGGGATAGTTTTGGCACAACCGGGTGCTTATCCACAGAAAACTGCGTTGCATCGCTTTTGTCCCCGCTCGGCCGACAACGGGAGCAGGGCGGGGCGCACAGGGTTGGCAGCGGGCTAAGTGCGCGCCAGCGCTGGCAAAAATGCAGTTGTCCACACGCCAGGCCGCCCTCTACTACTACTACTACGACTATGTATTTATAAAAGACATAAGAAGAAGACAGAGGACAACTGGGGCCACGCAAACGGCAGGGGTGGATGAAAGCCGCACCCACATGCCGGGCGTACCTGGGCAGCCCAGGATGAAAGATGCGATTTGGAACCGCCCAGAAGGCCGTAGAGGGCCTTGGTGGCACGAGCAGACCCGGGGGGCAGAAACGGATCCACAGGCCGCTCACGGGCCTCCTGAGGCCCTCAGAAGGGAGTTAGGGTGGGATGGGACTAAGGGGTGGACAAGGGCCGGGAACACCCGGCGGGCCCCACTTATGCCTGCGAGGTGCGCAGGAAGCTGTCCAGAACGTCCACCGACAGCGCCTTGCTGAACAGGTAGCCCTGGTAGAGCTGGCAGCCGGCGCGGGCCAGCAGCGCGCATTGCTCGGGCGTTTCCACGCCTTCAGCGATCACTTCCAGCCCCAGGCTGCGCGACAGGCCGATGATGGTGTCCACAATGGCGGCGTCGTTGGGGTCGGTCAGAAGGTCGCGCACAAAACTCTGGTCGATCTTGAGCTGGTCGAGCGGCATCCGCTTCAGGTAGCTCAGGCTGGAGTAACCCGTACCAAAGTCATCCAGCGAGAAGCCCACCCCGTACGACCGCAGCGCGGTCATGGTGGCGATGGTGGTCTCCATGTCTTCCACCAGCAGGCTTTCGGTCAGCTCCAGCTTGAGCTGGGCCGAGGGCGCGCCGGTGATGGCGAGCACGCGGGCCACGTCGTCCACAAAACTGGCATGGCGGAACTGGCGCGAACTCACGTTGACGGCCATGGTCAGGTGCGACAGGGCTGGGTCGCTCTGCCAGCTGGCCAGCAGCTTGCACGCGGTGTGCAGCACCCAGCGGCCCAGCGGCAGGATGAGGCCGGTTTCTTCAGCGAGCGGGATGAACTGCGCGGGCGACACCATGCCGCGCTGCGGGTGGGCCCAGCGCACCAGCGCCTCCACCCCCACACAGCGGCCCGACTGATGGATTTGCGGCTGAAAGTGCAGCAGGAACTCTTCCTGCATCAGCGCCGAGCGCAGGTCGGTTTCCAGACCCGCGCGCGCCGTGACCACGGCCTGCATGTCGGGGTCAAAAAAGCGCAGCGTGTTGCGGCCAGCCGTCTTGGCCTGGTACATGGCCAGGTCGGCCTGTTTGAGCAGCTCGCCCACCGTGGTGTGTTCGCCGGTGAAGGGCGCAATGCCGATGCTGGGCGTGCTGCGGTACTGGTAGCCCTGCAGCGCATAGGGCACGGCCAGCATGGCCAGGATCTTTTCACCCACGCCCCGGGCGTGTAGCGCCAGCTCGTGCGGCTTGGGGCTGAGTTCTTCCAGCATGACCACAAATTCGTCACCCCCCAGCCGGGCCACCGTGTCCACGCTGCGCACGCAGGTGTTCAGGCGCTGCGCCACCTGTTGCAGCAGCAGGTCGCCCTGGTCGTGGCCCAGGGTGTCGTTCAGGGTCTTGAAGTTGTCGAGGTCGATGAACAGCAGCGCCCCGCCCTGCTGGCGCCGCTGCGCGGTGGCCAGGGCCTGGTGCATGCGGTCCATGAGCAGCATGCGGTTGGGCAGGCCGGTGAGCGCATCGTAGAACGCCAGGCGCTGGATCTCGCGCTCGCTGGCCTTGCGCTGGCGGATATCGGTGTTGATGGCCAGGATGGACTGTGGCTGGCCGTCATCGCCACGTACCAGCGTCCAGCGGCCTTCCACCTCGATGGTGCTGCCATCGCGGTGGCACTGCACGATCTCGCCGGTCCACTCGCCCTGCTCCAGCACCGTCTGCGTGGCGTGCCGGAAGTGCGTGGGGTCTTCGTAGAGCAGCGTCTCGATGGACTGCCCCAGTGCCTGCAGCTGCGACCAGCCGTACAGGCGCTCTGCGCTCTTGTTCCAGAAGATGATGCGGTGGTCCAGGTCCCGCACCAGGATGGCGTCCTGGGCCTTGTCCAGCAGCGAGGCCTGRTGGCGGATGCGGATATCGGCCAGCTGCCGCTCGATCTCGGCCGACGCACGCGAGGCAAAGATCTGCAGCGTGGAGGTGATGAAGTCCGTGTCGGCAATCGCGTGGCGGAACAGAACGAAGACGATGCCCACCACCTCGCCGTCGGCATTGCACAGCTGCTGGCCCACATAGGCCTGGGCACCCACCGCGCGCAGAACGGGGGCTTCGGGGTACAGCTGCTGCACCTTGTCGGTCACCACATGGGTGCGCTGCGACATCAGCAACAGGCTGGGCGTGCCGGTCAGGCTGTATTCGTCGTTGGGCAGCATCTGGCCGTCGAGCACGGCGGCCAGCGTGACCACCCGGGGCGCCTGGTCTTGCGAATGCGGCAGCAGCCGCACCACGCAGCCGCCCTGGGCATCCAGCGCATCGGCCATGTTGCGCACCAGCTGCACAAAAAATTCGGTGCCGGTGCTGGCCGACACGGCCGCCGCCACCTTGAGCACCGAGGCCTGCAGCCGCTGCTGTGCCTTGTGCGCGCGCAGGCTGGTGATGCCGATGGCCAGGTCGTTGGACAGCTCCTGCAGCAGCGCGGCTTCTTCGGGGCTGATCTGCAACACGTCGGGTGCATACAGGTACAACAGGCCAAAACTGCGGTCCTGCGCGTGGTCGCGCGCATGCTCGCGCAGCGGCAGGCAGATCACCCCGTGAAAGCCATGCTCCAGCATGCGCTCGGTCCAGTCGGCAAAGTCGCCCTCGGTGCGGATGTCCTGCACGATCACCGGCTGGCCGGTGCGCACCGCAATGCCCGCCGGGCCCCGGCCGTAGGGGTCGTCGGCCGACCAGCTCAGCTGCAGGTTTTCCAGATAGTTCTGGTTGTAGCCCGCATGGGCCACCGGGCGGATGGATTTGCGCTCGTCGTCCAGCGCAAACCCCACCCAGCCCATGCGGTAGCCACCGATGTCCACCGCAATCTGGCAGATGGCCTGCAGCAGTGCGGCCTCGGACGTGGCGCGCACCAGGGTTTCGTTGCATGCGCTCAGCAGGCGCTGGGCACGGCCCATGCGCGCCAGCTCGCGCTCGGTGCGCAGGCGTTCGGTCACGTCGGTGGCCAGCACCTGGCGGGCCGGGCGCCCGTTGAAGCTGATGCTGCCTGCCGTGATCTCCACATCCATGAAGCTGCCATCCTTCTTGATGTGGCGGCTGATGACCGGCGCGTTGCGCTGTTCCATCGGAACGGCGCGGATGTTGGCCTCGACATTGGGGCGCCGGTCGGCGGGCCACAGGTCCAGCATCGACATGGACAGCAGCTCGGACTCGGTGTAGCCATAGTGGCGTTCCATCGACCGGTTCACGGCCTGCAGCTGTAGGGTTTCACGGTCGTACACCCACATGGGGTGCGGGTGCTCGTCAAACAGCATGCGGTATTGCTGCTCGGACGCATGCAGCTGCCCCGCCACATGCCGCAACTGCACCATGGCGCCCAGCGACTCGGTCAGGATCTCCAGGTGCGCCACATCGCGGCGTGAAAACGCATTGACCTTGTCCGATGTGACCTTGAGCGACCCGACGATGGCGTCGCCACTGCGCAGCGGCACCGCCATGACCGACCGCACGCCGTGGCGGTGGGGCATTGAAGCCATGTCCCAACCCTCTGCCTCGGTGTCGTTGCACACCACGGTCTGGCCCTTGCTGAGCGCGGGCCAGAGCAGGCTCTGGTCCACTGGCAGCAGGTTGCCCACCGGGCGCACGTGGTCACCGGCCGAGGCTTGCGCCACCAGCTGGCGGCCTTGCAGCAGCTCCACCATGGCGCCGCGCGCTTCGGTCTGGCGCAGCACGGTGCTGGCCACCAACTGCAGCACCTCGGGCAGCGGCATGTCCAGCGACGAAATGCGCTGCTGCACCTGCAGCAGCTCGGCATGGTTCTGTGCGTCGCGCTGGGCGTCCAGGTCGGCCAGCTTTTGTGCGCTGATGTCCGTCATGCCGCCCACCATGCGCACGGCCTTGCCCTGCAGGTCGCGGATCAGGAAGCCCCGGTCCAGCACCCAGGCATAGCTGCCGTCCTGGCGGCGAAAGCGGTATTCGTCCGACCAGTGGTTGGCCGTGCCGTCAATGGCGGCATGGATGCCTTCGAGCACTTCTTCGCTGTCATCGGGGTGCAGTCGTAAGGTCCACGAGGTGCTGTCGGGCGGCAACTGGTCGAGTGGCACACCGAACAGGGTCTGCATGCCTTCGTTCCACCACATGGCATCGGTGTGCAGGTTCCAGTCCCACACCGCGTCGGCCGTGGCGCGCGAGACCAGATGAAAGCGCTCTTCGCTCTCACGGCGGGCCTGCCGGGCCTGGTGCTGGGCCGAGATGTCCTGAAACGCCCCCTGTATCCGCACGATGCGGCCCTCGGCGTCGCGCACCGCCTGCCCGGTGGTGCGCACCCAGAAGTGCCGACCCGCCAGTGTGACAAGTTCGGCCTCCAGGTCAAACGGTGTGCCTTGGCGGATGCAGCTCTCAAACGCTGCCAACATGGCCTGCCGGTGCGGGGGCAGGTACAGCTCCATGATCTGTTCCACCGAGCCCATGCGTCCCGCAATGCCGAAGGCGGCGGCGATCTCCTGCGACCAGTTCAGCTGCAGGCTGGGCAGCTCCACGATCCACCCGCCAATGCGGGCCATCTGCCCGGCCACGCGCAGGGTCTCGCTCTGGGCCAGCAGTTCGGCATGCATCTTGTCGCGCTGCTGCACCAGGTCGGCCAGCACCTGCTTTTGGCGGCGCAGCTCCAGCTGCACCATGGCCTGCTCGGCCAGTATGCGCAGGCCCTCCAGCTGCTCAGCCTCGATGTGCCGGGGTATGGAGTCCAGCACTGCCAGCGTGCCCAGCGCCTGCCCCTCGGGGGTGACCAGCGGCACACAGGCGTAAAAGCGCACATGGGGGTCCTGCGTGACCAGCGGGTTGTGGGAAAAAACCGGGTGCTTGTGCGTGTCGTTGACCACCATGGGCTCACGGCTGCCGCTCAGTGCATGCGCGCAGAACGCAATCGCGCGCTCGGTCTCCTTGAACGGTACACCGACTGCGGCCTTGAACCACTGCCGGTCGCTGTCCACGAAGTTGACCACCGCCATGGGGCACTGGCATACACGCGCAGCCAGCGTGGCCAACTGGTCAAAGCTGTCTTCCGCCGGGGTATCGAGGATTGCGTAAGACTGCAGTGCCTGGAGCCGGGCGGCCTCTGCGGTGGCTTGCGCTGGTGGCATGGTCAGTCCACCGTGGCGCCGCTGCGCACGCAGCTGCCCAGCCTGGTCGGTGCGACCAAGCCATGGGTGGCGGGGCGGAGTAGCGTCGGCAAGGCAATCGGGCAGTAGAGGGAGCGTGCAATGCGGCCGCACCGCGCGCTCAGGTTCACAGCGCCACAAGCACTGTGGCAAAGAGTGTGAATGCTACACCGCACAGTCCTCGCTGGCGACGTGCGCCCATGGGGGTTTGTCCCAAAAAACACAGTGTTTTGACCTCGGGCAGTCACCCAGGCAACCTTCGCGTAGCACGAGGCTTGCTAACGTGGCCCCATGCAGATTTCCGAACTCGCGCAACAGGCCTCGGTGTCCGTCCACGCGCTGCGCCACTACGAGCGGCTGGGGCTCATCCACCCCGACCGCCGGGCCAACGGCTACCGCGACTATCCGGCCCGCATGCGGCGCGAGGTGGTATTCATCGCCATGTCCCGCCAGCTGGGCTTCAGCCTGCCGCAGATTGCCCTTCGCCTGGATGAATACCGCGCTGGCACCCTCGGCATTGACGACATGGTGCAGGCCTTGCAGGCGCGTGTGGACGCGATCGACCAGCAGATCGCTGCGCTGCAGTCCCAAAAATCCATCGTGCAGGCGCACCAGGCCTGGTTGCGTGGCCAGTTGCTCACGAAGCAGCGATCAAAAACCCAGGGTCGGCCAACACACTCGGGCGCAGCCACTGCATCTACCAAGCCCTGGCCGCGTGTGCGTGCCCCGTCGGCCCGCAAACCCTAGACCCCTCGCAGCACCCAAACACCCCATCCCCAGGAGACCCCCATCATGACAGCCCCACTCACACCTGCGTCCCGCGATGCTTTGTCCAGCGCACCCCGCAGCACCATGGAAACCCTGCAGGCCGTGGTGCTGGCCATGCCAATGGCCCGCACGCTGGGGCTGCGCTTTGTCCATGCCGAGCCCGGCCGGGTGGAGGTGGAGATACCGGTGAGCGAGGCCTTCAGCTTTCGCCCGGGCCAGTTGCAGGCCACGGCCGTGTTTGCGGTGGCCGACTTTGCGGCGGTGGCGGCAGCAGGCAGCGTGTTGCCACCCGGCTGGACTAACGCCACGGTGGACACCACCTTGAAAATTGTGGCCCCTGCCCAGGGCGAGTGCCTGCGGGCGCGGGGCCGCGTGGTGGATGCCGGGCGCCTGCTCACCGTCTGTGCCGCCGACGTGTGGGCAGTGGATGCCGCCGGCCAGCAGCGGCTGTGCGCTACGCTGCTGGCCACGGCGCGCAACATCGACATGGGGGCCACGAGGCCGCCCCAGGGCTGATAGCGCAGCCTGACGCCAGGCGTGCCAGCCGAGTACAAGGTGCGTCGGATGCGTCAGGCCTTCTGGCGCCGCGCCCGCACTGCTGCTGCCAGTCCTTCAAGGACCGGCACAGTTTGCGCCATGCTGATGCAGGCATCCGTCACCGACACGCCATGCGCCAACGGCTGGCCGGGCACGATGTCCTGGCGGCCTTCCTGCAGGTGGCTCTCGATCATCAGGCCGGTGATGCGTGTGTCGCCTGCGGCAATCTGCTGCGCCACTTCTGCCGCCACGGTGATCTGGCGCTGGTGCTGCTTGCTGCTGTTGGCGTGGCTCACGTCAATCATCACCTGCTCGCGCAGGCCGGCGGCCTTGAGCACGGCGCAGGTCGCATCCACATCGGCGGCGCTGTAGTTGGGCTGCTTGCCGCCGCGCAGGATCACGTGGCAGTCTTGGTTGCCGCGCGTTTCAAAGATCGCGGCCTGGCCCATCTTGGTCATGCCCATGAAGGCGTGCGCGGCGCTGGCCGCCAGAATGGCGTCGCTCGCCACCTTCACGCCACCATCGGTGCCGTTCTTGAAACCCACGGGGCACGACAGGCCGCTGGCCAGCTGCCGGTGACTCTGGCTCTCGGTCGTGCGCGCGCCGATGGCGCCCCAGCTCACCAGGTCGCTGATGAACTGCGGCGAGAGCAGGTCCAGGAACTCGGTGCCCACGGGCAGGCCCAGTGCCAGCACGTCCAGCAGCAGCTGGCGGGCCAGCTCCAGCCCCTCGTTGATGGCAAAGCTGCCGTCCAGATGCGGGTCGTTGATGTAGCCCTTCCAGCCCACAGTGGTGCGCGGCTTTTCAAAGTACACCCGCATCACGATGAGCAGATCGTCCTGCAGTGCATCGGCCTGTGCTTTCAGCTGGCGCGCATAGTCCATGGCCTGGCCATGGTCGTGGATGGAGCAAGGCCCCACCACCACGATCAGCCGGTCGTCCTGCCCATGCAGGATGCGCGAAATGGCAGCGCGGCTGGATTCGACCAGGGTCAGCGCCGCATCGGGCGTGGGCAGCCATTCCTGCAGCAGCGCCGGTGTGATCAGCGGGCGCACGGCCTTGATGCGCGTGTCATCAATGCGGGTGGTGTCGTGGGTGGAGATGGGGGTGGCGGAGCGGTGTGCGTGGGTCATGGTGGCCCCGATTGTCGCGGAGCCCGGTCACAGGCCGAATCGAGGCACGTTGCTAGTTACCGGCGCGGCCCTCGCGCGAGACGCAGAGCAAGGGCCGCCCCGCAGCGAGTGGGAAGGCGCGCAGCGCCTCAGGGGGAGCCTCTACGGCCTGCGGAACGCCGCATTCTGCCGCGCCCAGTGGCGCGACTGCAGGTGGTCCAGCCGCACCGTGCCGCCGGTGGACGGCGCATGCACGAACCGCCCTTCGCCCACATAGATGCCCGCGTGGCTGGGCTGGCGGCCCGTGCCGAACACCACCAGGTCGCCGGCACGCAGCTCGCTGCCGTCGATGGGATAGCCCCAGGTGTTGAGCTGGGCCACCGTGCGCGGCGGCGGTGTGCCCACCTGGTTGCGGTACACGTAGCCGATCAGGCCGCTGCAATCAAAGCCCGAGTCCGGGGTGTTGCCGCCGTAGCGATACGGCGTGCCCACCAGGCCCAGCGCGTGGATGGCGATGTCGTGTGCCTGTTCCGGCGTGAGCGGCGGCGCCGTGCGTGTGGAAGCCTGCGGTGGCGACGAGGGGGACGGAGGCCGCGATGTACTGCAACCGGCCAGCACCAGCAGGGCGGCGGTGCAGGCGGCAAGGCTCAGGCTGTGAAAGGCGCGCATGGGCCCGAGGTTACTGGACTTGCACGGCTCCCTGCACTTTACCCAGGCTCCCCAAGGTCTTTGCGCGCCAAGCCTTGCGCAGGCCGCTGGCAGTGCCTGAGAAAACCCCCTGTCGATCCCCGTCAGAACGGGGTATTCCCTGCGGCCTGTTTGTACGCCATGCTGGATGCATCGCTGGCGCGCCGCATCGGAATGAATGCAACCCCGCGGGTCTCCACCCTGGGACCCGTTGCCAAAAACCCCATGCGCTCATAGAAGCCCCGGGCATGGGGTGTCGCGTTGACTGTGATGCCCGGTGCAGGGCCGGTAGCGATATGGGACAGGGCGTGTTGCCACAGTTGCTGCCCGTAGCCAAGTCCCTGGAAAGCCTCGGCCACAAACAGATGGAACAGGTGGCTGTCCTCCCGCACCACCACGACGCCCGCCAAGGTGTTGTTGCGTGTCCACCCCACCCAGGTCTTGAACGATGGACTCTGCAGCCGTAGCGCCACCGCCTCCGGCTGCAGGGTCTGTAAAAACACCTCCGCACCTCGCCCGTCTTTGTCCAGCGTGAAGAAGTGCGCCACCGACAACGCAAGCGCGCTGATGGCGGGCGCATCCCGGGTCGATGCGGTAAGAATTTCCATGCGGGTTTCGGTCACACGGCCAGGGACGTTGCTTCCGGATGCAACGCAGGCCGCCGCGCCATCAACCGGTTGGCCACGCTCACAATCGCTTGCACCGAGGCAGTCACGATGTTGTGGCTGGCGCCTGCCCCAAAGGTGGAACCTGCCACGCCGTCCATGGCTGCTTCCACAATGGCCATCGCCTGCGCGTTGGCGCCCGTGCCGGTGGCGCGTTCCTCGTAGTGGTCCACCCGCAGTGGCAGACCGAGCGCGTCCACCGTAGCTGCAATCGGCCCGTTGCCCTGGCCGCGCAGGGTCTGGCGCGTGCCGTCGATGGTCACGTCCAGCTCGATGCCCTGGCCGTCTTCATCGATGCGGTGGCTGTGGCAGGTGATGGCGGCTTGTACTGTGGCGTGTACGGGCGCCTGCAGGTAAGTGGCCTGGAACAGGCTCCACAACGCGTCGCCCGTCATCTCGCTTTCGCTCGCGTCCGTCTGGCGCTGCACCACGGCGCTGAACTCCACCTGCATGCGGCGCGGCATCACCACGCCATGTTCACGTTCGAGCAAGAACGCGATGCCGCCCTTGCCCGACTGGCTGTTCACCCGGATCACGCTGTCATACGTGCGGCCGAGGTCGGCCGGGTCGATGGGCAGGTAGGGCACTTCCCACAAGGCGTTCGGGTCTTGCGCAGCAAAACCCTTCTTGATCGCGTCCTGGTGCGAGCCCGAGAACGCGGTGAACACCAGGTCGCCCGCATACGGGTGGCGTGGATGCACGGGCAGCGAGGTGCATTCTTCGGCAATGCGCGCGACCGAGGTGATGTCCGAGAAGTCAAGGTTCGGGTGCACGCCCTGCGTGTACATGTTGAGCGCCAAGGTCACGATGTCCACGTTGCCGCAGCGCTCACCGTTGCCAAAGAGGCAGCCTTCCACACGGTCGGCACCGGCCATCATTGCAAGTTCTGCCGCCGCCACGCCCGTGCCCCGGTCGTTGTGCGGGTGCACCGACAAGACGATGTGCTCGCGTGGCGACAAGTGGCGGTCCATCCACTCGATCTGGTCCGCAAATACGTTGGGGGTGGCGTTTTCCACCGTGGTGGGCAGGTTGATGATGATGGGGCGGCCGGGGCCTGCGCCCCAGGTGGCGATGGCGGTCTGACAAGCCTTGAGCGACACGCTGAGTTCGGTGGCGCTGAAGGTCTCGGGTGAGTACTGCAGGGTCCACTGCGTTTCGGGCTGGGCGTCGGTGAGCTGCTTGAGGTAGCCCACATGGTGCGCGATGAGCTGCATCACCTGCGTCACGTTCATGCCAAACACGATGCGGCGCCACGCGGGCGCGGTGGCGTTGTACAAGTGGACGATGGCGCGGGGTGCGCCTTTCACGGCCTCCACGGTGCGTGCGATCAGGTCCTCGCGCGACTGGGTCATCACCATGATGGTCACGTCGTCGGGGATGAGGTTTTCGTCGATAAGGCGGCGCACAAAGTCGAAATCGATTTGCGACGCGGCGGGAAAGCCGACTTCGATCTCCTTGAAGCCGATACGCACCAGCTCGTGAAAGAGCTTCATCTTGCGCTCGCCATTCATCGGCTCGAACAAGGCCTGGTTGCCATCGCGCAGGTCGGTGGAGAGCCACACGGGCGCCTGGGTGATGCTGCGGTTGGGCCATTGGCGGTCGGCGAGCGCAATGGGGGCGATGGGTTGGTATTTGGTGGCGGGCTTGGCAATCATGAGAGGCTCCACGAACGGTTTGTGCGGTGTGCCAATCAGGCACGGTGCACGGGTCAATCGGAATCGAAAGAAATCAAAACGAATGACATCCCCTGCAGCCCTTTGCGTGTGCAAAGGCTGGTTCGCGGGCCGGGGTCAGGGGGAGATCAGGTGTTGCGCAAAACGGCAACGGTGGCGAACGCAGGCAGACCCCGGCCAGGCACTAGGCCTAGCGATAGGGTGGATAGGAGCATGCTGCGTTGCATAGGGAACCAAAGATAGCACAGCGATGCTGCGGTGCGCAACCATTTGCATGAAATCTGCCTATGGCGCTGGTTGTATATGCCCAATTAGCTATTAAATATATAGCAAATGAGGCTGGTAGCATGACGCCCTTGAATGCCTCCAGCTCTGCCACTGCCCATGGCGGCTGGCACGATTGGCCCCGATTCAGGAGATACCATGCCTTACCTGTTGCTCATCATGGAACCCCACGGCCAGCGCGCCGAGCGGGGCCTGGCCGGTGGCCAGGAGGCCTATGCCCGCATGCAGCGTTTTGGTGCTGGTCTGCAGGCCCGCGGCCTGTTGCGCGCCAGCGAGTCGCTGGCCTCGACCGAGCAGGCGGTGCGGCTGCAGGTGCGCGAAGGGCAGACCCGCCTGACCGATGGGCCGTTTGCCGAGACCAAGGAAATGGTGGGCGGCTTCTTTCTGATCGACTGCGCCACGCGCGACGAGGCCGTTGCCATTGCCCGCGAATGCCCGGCCGCCGAGTGGGCCACCATGGAGGTGCGCGAACTGGCACCCTGCTACCACGGCGCGGTGGATTGAATCAAGCCGAAGCGCCTGCCTGCAGCGCCAGGAACTGCGGCGCTGGCATGGGGCGTGCAAACACATAGCCCTGCAGCACATCGCAGCCTTGCCGCACCAGGTAGTCGGCCTGCTCCTGGGTTTCCACGCCCTCGGCGGTCACCTGCAGCCCCAGGCCGTGCGCCAGCGCCACAATGGCGGTGACGATGGCACGGCTGTGCTCCTGCCCCGGCAGGTCTTTGACAAAGCTGCGGTCGATCTTCAGGCGCCGCATGGGCAACTGGCGCAGATATGCCAGTGACGAGTAGCCGGTGCCAAAGTCATCGATGGCCAGGTGAATGCCCAGCTGGCTCAACCGGTGCAGCGTGTGGGCGCCGGCCTCCATGTTTTCCATCAGCACGGTTTCGGTCAGCTCGATTTCCAGCAGGTGCGCGGGCAGGCCCTCTTCGCGCAGGATGTCCATCACGCGTTCCAGAAACTGTGGGTCACCCAGCTGCCGCGCCGAGATGTTCACGGCCACGCGCAGGGGCGGGCCCCCTTTCCACTGCGCGGCGTCGCGGCAGGCAGTGCGCATCACCCAGTAGCCCAGCGGGGCAATGAGTCCGCAGTCCTCGGCCACCGACACGGCCTCGAGCGGCGACACGGAGCCCAGCTCCGCATGCGTCCACCGCAGCAAGGCCTCGGCGCCGACCAGGGCCCGGTCGCTGGCGGCAAACAGGGGCTGGTAGTGCAGCGCCAAACCGGTGCCCTGCTCCAGCTCGGCACGCAGAGCCTGTTCAATGGCCTGGCGCCGCACCACGGCCAGGTTCATCGACGCATCAAACCGCACGCAGCGGTTCTTGCCCATCTCCTTGGCGCGGTACATGGCGGTGTCGGCGTTGCTCACCAGCGCGTCCATGTCCATCGCATCGTCGGGAAACGTGGCAATGCCTGCGCTGCAGGTCACGTTGACCTGCTGGCCGACCTCGGTGTAAGCAGCCTGGAAGACGCTGACGATGCGCTGCGCGTATTTCTCCAGCGCCGCGTCATCCATGTCCAACCGCAGGATCAGCGCAAACTCGTCGCCCCCCAGGCGCGAGATGGTGTCGGTGCTGCGCACCACGGATTGCAGGCGCCGGGCCACCTGGCGCAACAGGCCGTCCCCCGCCGCATGGCCGAAGGTGTCGTTGAGTGTCTTGAAGTTGTCCAGGTCGATGTACACCAGTGCCACCCGGTAGCCCGCACTGCGTGCGCCCTGCAGCTCGGCGGCCAGCCGCTCGTTGAACGCGTGCCGGTTGCCCGTGCCGGTGACGGCGTCGGTGTGGGCCAGCGCGTGCAAGCGGTTCTCGGCCTCGCGCACAGCAGCGCGGCTGCGCAGCACCATGGCGGTGGCCATGGCCATCACGCAAATGGCGATCAACAAGGCGGTGCCAAATCGGATGCCCAGCCGCATGTACACCGCTGCCATCGACTTGCGGATGTACAGCGTGCCCCAGCTGGTGCCAGACGCCTCGACGGGCCGGGCGATCTCCAGCATGCGCCAGCCTGCGCGCTCTGCGGCGCCGTCCAGTCCCGTGGCACGCAGCGTGGTGGGAAAGTCCGGGTCGCGGTCGCGCGCGTAATGCGCAAACAGCACGCCATCCTTGTCGTACACCGTGGCGCTGATCACCATGGACGATGACCGCAGCGCGCCCAGCATTTCGTTGGCGGTGCTGGTGTCGCGGAACACCACGGCCGCAGAGATGTTGTCGGCCACGATGGCGGCTTCCACCCGGCTGTCTTGCAGCATGGACGCGCGGGTGCTCCAATAGTCCACGCCGGTGAGCGCCAGCACCACGGTCAGCAGCGCCAGGCCTGCGGCCAGGATGCCCGTGACCACCAGGCGCGATGAAAGCAGGGCATGTGTCGCCGGGCTTGCGGGCGCTGCGGTGTCGGCTTCAGCGGGGCGTGTTTTCACCGGCCTCCCTTGGCCAGCCGCAGCAGCCGTGAGCTGATGATGAGGCCAGCCTTGCTGGCGGCGTCGGGGCTGATGCCGAACACCACGCGCCCTTCCTGCTGGGCCAGGGCGATGACGATTTCTGGATTCACAAAGGTGATTTCATCCGACACGGTGAGGATGCCGTGGGACGGCGGCAGGGTACGCAGCAGTCGCAGAACAGGCTCCACTTCGGCGTTGTGGATGATGAGCACGCGGCAGCCACGAATCGCCGGCAGATCCAGCAACCGCACGCGCACGGTGCGGCCCTTGGTGGCCTGTTTGCCATCGAGCGCAGTCAGGGCGCGCTTGAGCGGGCTGAAGGCAGACACGCACACCGTGACCTCATTGCCGGGCGCGCCATCGCTGTCGGGCCAGTYGATGAACTGGATGAAGTTGAAGATGTAGGCGGCCTTGAGGTCCAGGTCTGCCACGGGCTCGTTGGCACTGGCTGCACTGGTGCCCACGCCACACACCGTCCACAGGCAGATCGCCAGCAGCGTGCGCAATCGCAGGGAATAGGCCATGGCTCAGAACGCGTACGTCAGCTTGATGCGGTAGGTACGCCCGTCCTGCCGGATCGCATCTTCGCGCACCTCGAACGAAGCGGGGTCTGCGTAGCGGCGGTTGAACAGGTTGTACACCCCCAGCGATACATCCACATCCGCGATGCGCGTGGAATAGGTCAGATGGGTCAGCACATGCCCGGGCAGGCGGGCGTTGAGCACGGTGTTGCGCGGGCCGATGCCGATGGCTTCGATGGCGTAGCGGCCCGGGTTCCAACCCCAGTGCGCAGGCGTGTGCAATACGTCGGACCACTGGAGCTTGAGCAGGTGCCGGGGCGAGTTGGTCAGCGCGCCGTCCGTTGACGGGTCCCGCGCCTTTTGCCACCCATAGGCCACGCGCAGGCGCCGCCCGCCCGCCCAGCGTTGTTCGGCCTCGGCTTCCAGGCCATGCACTTTGACGGTGCGGGTGTTGTTGAAGGTGAGCCGGTCCGAGTGGCCCAGGCTGTCCAGCGAGATCAGGTCGCTCACCCCCGACCGGAACGCCGTCAACAGCAGGCGCGTGGCCCCGGTCGGGGCATGCTCCACGGCCAGTTCGGTGGTGCGTACACGCTCGGACCGGATGCTGGTGGTGTCCACCACGCCGCCAGGCAGGTTCACGCGGTAGTCGCGTTCATAGGCATTGGCCGGACGGTAGGCCGTGCCGTGCAGCAGCTTGACAGCGGTGGCCGCGTCCCACCAGTACACCAGCCCCAGGCGGGGGTGCAAGGCGCCCGCGCTGCCCGACTGCTGCCCCCAGCGCAGGCCGGTGTGCAGCGTGAGGTCGGGGCGCAGTGCAAACTCATCCTGCACATAGACGCCCAGCACATTGCCGTTGCGGCGTGTGTCAAGGTACTGCGCGGGCGGGTCCAGGTCGTCATTGCGCTGCGCGATGCGGGTGTCGCGCCGGTAGTCCAGCCCCCACGACAGCTTGTGCCGCGCCAAGGCCGTGCTCACCCATTGCCATTCGGTGCCCCACCACTGGCCGGTGCCGACGTCGCGGTTCACCGTCACGGGCGGGTAGTCGTACACGTAGTCGCCCACGTACTGGTAGCGCCCGGCGTGCAGGCGCGCAGTGAAGGCCAGCGTCGGCTGCCATTGCGCGGTGTATTCGGCGGCCACGCGCGTGCTGGTGTCGATGTACCGCGAGCGCGGGTCGTTGAAAACCTGCGAGAACGCTGCGGTCGGGATGCCCTTGGTGCGCTCGCCGTGGGCCAGGGTCAGCGTCAGCCCATCGCGTCGCATGCGGGCGAACAGCTGGGTGCTGCGGTCATAGTCCAGGCCGTGCGCCACGCCCTGGTGGCTGGCGGGCGCATCGAACGCGGGGTAGTACTGGTCGGCCCCGCGTGCGGTGGAGCGCGTTGCCGCGATCAGCCAGTCGCTTCCCTGCGCATCGACGGCGCCTACGGAAAACCGCAGCTTGGCGTAGCCATGGCTGCCGGCCTCGGTGCTCACCTGGGGTCCGCCCAGCTGGCGACCATCGCGGGTGATGACATTGACCACGCCAAAAAACGCATTGGCCCCATACACCGCCGACCCGGGGCCAGGCACAAATTCCACCCGTTCCACCAGGTCCAGGTCGATGGGAAAGTCCGTGCCGATGCTCGCCTGGTCGTAGAGGTTGTCGTTGAAGCGCACGCCATTGACCAGCAGCAGCACCCGCGTGTTGTAGTCGCCCGGCGTGGCAAAACCCCGTGTGCCCAGATAGTGGTAGCTGCGGTCGTAGGACACATACAGCCCGCGCATGCTGGCCAGCACATCGGCCAGCGTGCGGTAGCCAAACAGCTGGATGTCATCGGCGGTCACCACGCTCACGGCCGCCGGGGCCTCCAGGGCCGTCTGTGCATACCGGCTGGCCGTGGTGACCTGCATCTGCATGAGCTGCTCCAGCGGCAGGTCGGCCATGGCGGCGATGTCGGACTGCGCGTGGGCTGCCGCCATGCCAGCGCACAGCCCCAATACCACCCATGGGCGGTGTGGCCGCTGTCGATAGGTCGATCCTCGTTTCATGGCAAAGGCACGGCGTGTGGCTGGCGGTTGTCCCCCCGTGGGGACTTCGCTGGCGGGCGGGCGGGAGGATGCGGGGCGAAGTCTCAGGATCGATGAATCAGTCTTTACAAATTGTATCGACCAGGGGTTGCAAAACCCAGTGCGGGCGCTCAGTAGTCTCCCTATGGCGGCCCCTCACCCGCCCCGCGCGCCAACCGGCCAGGATAGGTGTTAACCCTGGTTCCGCCCGGGCTTGCACATCCAGATGTCGATTTCGGGCGCTCCCATTCGTCGTCACTGTGAAGCACCTAGCAAGGACCGTCGGCGCTTCCGCATTTTTTATTACCTTGAGGAGAACCCCATGCGCTTCATGATCATCATCCAGGCCACCGCCGAATCCGAACAGGGCTGCCAGCCGACCGCAGCCCTGATGACCGCGATGGCCCGCTACCACGAAGAACTCGCGCGGGCCGGCGTGCTGCTGGACGCCAGTGGCCTGCAGCCCTCCGCCAAGGGCTGGCGCGTGGGCTACGCCGCCAGTGGCACCCGCACCGTCACCGACGGCCCGTTCACCGAGACCAAAGAGCTGATCGCTGGCTACACACTCATCCAGGTACGCAGCCGCGACGAGGCGCTGGAATGGACCCGCCGCTTTCCCAATCCACGCGGCGAGGGCCTGGATGCCGAGATCGAAGTGCGCCAGCTCTATGAGATGGAGGACTTTGCCGGGGTGGATGGCGTTGAGCAGTTCCGCGACCTCGAAGCCCTGCGCGGCTGATGCCCAGCGTGAAGGACAACATCCCCATGATCAAGACCATCGCCCTCGTGCTGCTGGCGGCCCTGGCGCTGCTGCTGGCGTTTGCCGCCACCCGCCCCGACACCTTCCGCGTGGAGCGCAGCCGCGTGATTGCGGCACCGCCCGAGCGGGTGTACGGGCTCATCCACGACCTGCGCCAGTTCAACACCTGGAACCCGTATGAACGCAAAGACCCGGCCATCCAGGGCCAGTACAGCGCCGCCACCAGCGGCCCCGGCGCCCGCTACGCCTGGCAGAGCGAGAAGGTGGGCGTGGGCAGCATGGAGATCGTCGAGGCCACCGCGCCCCGCCGCGTGGGCATGAAGCTCGACTTTGTGAAGCCCTTTGAAGCGCACAACCAGGTGGAATTCACCCTGCAGCCCGAAGGCACAGAGGCCACCCGCGTCACCTGGGCCATGCAGGGCCCCGTGCCCTACCTGGCCAAGATCGCCCACCTGGTGTTCAACATGGACCGCATGGTGGGGCAGGACTTTGAGGATGGCCTGGCCAACCTGCAGGCCGTGGCGCAAAAGCCCGCAACGTGAATGCCGTCCACCGCCCCTCGACCTTTGCCAAACCCTCCGTTTCCCATTACCGTCCTCACCCTTCAGGAGTCCGTCATGCACCAACAGATTTTTGTGAACCTGCCCATCGAGAACATGGCCCGCTCGCAGGCGTTCTTCCGCGCCCTGGGCTACGAGTTCAACCCCCAGTTCACCAACGACCAGGGCGCCTGCCTGGTGGTGGGCGAGAACCTCTTCGTGATGCTGCTGGTCAAGAGCTTTTACCAAACCTTCACCGACAAAACGATTGCCGACGCACGCACCACGTCGGAGGTGCTGGTGTGCTTCTCGTGCAGCAGTCGCGAAGAGGTCGACGCGCTGGTGGACAAGGCCGTGGCCGCAGGCGGCACCACACCCCGCCCGGCGCAGGACCTGGGCTTCATGTACTCGCGCAGCTTTGACGACCTGGACGGCCACACCTGGGAGTTTGTGCACATGGTGGATGCCAGCAAGGCGCTGGGCTGAGAACGTGTGAATGAATGCGCCGGATTCATTCACACCTCTTGATCGCGTGAAACCTTCTGCCCTGCCCGACCGCGATGCCCTGCACCGCAGCATCGACTCGGTGTGGCGCATCGAGGCTGCGCGCATCATTGCCAGCGTGGCGCGCATGACGCGCGACGTGGGCCGGGCCGAGGAACTGGCGCAAGACGCCCTGGTGGCCGCGCTGGAGCATTGGCCCAAAGACGGCCTGCCCGCCAACCCGGCCGCGTGGCTCATGACCACCGCCAAGCGCCGCGCCATCGACCACCTGCGCCAGCAGGTGCTGCACCAGCGCGAGCACGAGGCCCTGGGCCACGACCTCGAAGCGCTCGAGGCGCAGTACGCGCCCGATGTGGTGGACACCCTGATGCACGCCGAGCAGGACGACATTGGCGACGACCTGCTGCGCCTGATCTTCACCGCCTGCCACCCCGTGCTGCCCACCGAGGCGCGGGTGGCGCTCACGCTGCGGCTGCTGGGCGGCCTCACCACGGCCGAGATCGCGCGCGCCTTCCTGGTGCCCGAGCCCACCGTGGCCCAGCGCATCGTGCGTGCCAAGCGCAGCCTCACGGCCGCGCAGGTGCCGTTTGAAGTGCCCGGGGCGGCCGACCGCGCGCCGCGCCTGGCCTCGGTGCTGGAGGTGATCTACCTCATCTTCAACGAAGGTTATGCCGCCACCGCGGGCGACGACTGGATGCGCCCCGCGCTGTGTGGCGAAGCCCAGCGCCTGGTGCGGGTGCTGGCCAGCCTGGCGCCCGACGAGCCCGAGGTGCAAGGCCTGGTGGCCCTGCTCGAAATCCAGGCCTCGCGCCTGCCCGCACGCACCGATGCACAAGGCCAGCCCGTGCTACTCATGGACCAGGACCGCGCGCGCTGGGACCACCTCCTGGTGCGCCGGGGCCTGGCCGCCCTGGACAAAGCCGAGCAGCTCGCGCGCACCGGCAAGCCCTGGGGGCCGTACGCATTGCAGGGCGCCATCGCGGCCTGCCACGCACGCGCCCGGCAGGCGCAAGACACGGACTGGCCCCACATCGTGGCGCTGTACGACGCACTGCTGCAGGTGGCGCCCTCGCCCGTGGTGGCACTGAACCGCGCCGTGGCCGTGGGCATGGCCGAGGGGCCGGAGGCCGCGCTGGCGCTGGTCGATGCCCTGGCCAGCGACCCCCTGCTGCGCCATTACCACTGGCTGCCCAGCGTGCGCGGCGATCTGCTGGCCAAGCTGGGCCGGGGGGCTGAAGCGCGGGCGGAGTTCGAGCGCGCGGCCAGCCTCACCCGCAACGCGCAGGAAAAGGCGTTGCTGCTGGCCCGCGCCTGCGGTTGAAGGCCGGTGTTGTGCCCACCCTCACCCCGCTGCAAGGACACCACCCTCATGCCCCACCCTGCCCCTGAATACCCGCTGGAAGGCGGCTGCACCTGCCGCCATGTGCGCTACCGCCTGTTGGCGCCCCCCCTGTTTGTGCACTGCTGCCACTGCCGCTGGTGCCAGCGCGAAAGTGGCGCTGCTTTTGCGCTGAACGCGAYGATCGAGGCCGACCGTGTGGAACTGCTCGCAGGCACCCCGGCGATGGTGCACACCCCGTCAGAAAGTGGCCTGGGCCAGCAGATCGCGCGTTGCCCGCGCTGCCAGGTGGCGGTCTGGAGCCACTACGCAGGCGCGGGGCCCGTCATGGCGTTTGTGCGCGTGGGCACGCTGGATGCGCCCGATCACCTGCCGCCCGACATCCATATCTTCACGGCCTCGAAACAGCCCTGGGTGGTGTTGCCGCCGGGGATACCCGCCGTGGCGGAATATTACGAACGCGAGGGGTTGTGGCCTGCGCAAAGCATCGCCCGTCGCCAGGCGGTGCTGCCGCGCATCCAGGCCTACCGTGCGGCTGCAGGGCTCGACCCGGCCTGACGGCCTATGCCGGGCGGGGGGCTCAGCGCCGGCGGCGCTTTTTGATGGTCTGGCTTTGCGGCGTGGCGGCCTTGGGTGCCAGCCCCAGGGCGGCGCGGGCCAGCGTATCGGCCGCGCCATTGCGGTGGCGGGGAATCCACTGGACATGGGCTTGTGGGAACTGCCGCAGTGCCTGGTGTGCTTCGTCAAACAGCGCTGCCAGCCGCTCAATCGGTGCCTTGGGGTGGCTGCCCAACTGTTCCACCAGCACACGGTTGTCGCTGAACAAGTGCACTTGGGTTGATGTGGCAATGCCCTGCTGCGCGAGCCACTGCAGCGCCAACATCAGCGCGCGCAACTCGGCCTCGTTKTTGCAGCCGGTGAAGGTGGTGGCTTCGGAGATCTGGTGCCGCACGGTCCCGTCCGGGCCGGTCAGCACGGCCCCCAGGCCCATGCGCCCCGGGTTGGGCCCGGCACTGCCGTCGCAGTGGATCACCCAGGCACCAGGGGCGAGCGGCGCGGCCGCCCGTGCAGCGGTCACTTGTAAAAAGCTTCGACCGTGCCCTTGATCTTGATGAGCAGCGGCTGGCCCTTGCGGTCCACCGTCTTGCCGGCGGGCACCTTCACCCAGCCTTCGCTGATGCAGTATTCCTCCACATCAAAACGCTCCTTGCCGTTCAGGCGGATGCCGATGTCGTGCTCGAACACGGCGGCCACATGGTGCGGGCTGCGGGGGTTGACCGACAGGTGGTCGGGCAAGGGCGGCAGGGCGGGGGTGTTGGGGGTGGTGGCTTCGGTCATAGAGGTCTCAGCGAGAAAGGAGAAAACGCAAAGCGCGGATTCTCCGGCATTTGGGGTGCCGGCCTTCCCAGCGTTCGATCATCGCCCCAGCGGCGCCACGCCGATCAGCCACGCATGGCCCCAGAACGCAAAGCCCGCCCAGGCCACTGCACCCACCACCACAGCCGCCGCCGTGCCTGCAGCGCTGCCTGCCGCGTACACGGTGCCCTGCGCCCGGTCGCGCTGGCGCGCGGCGCGAAAGCTCAGAACCGCCCACAGCAAGAAGCTGCCAAACAGCAGCACGTCGGCCAGGTTGCCGTTGGACAGCAAATGCGCCAGCGCCCACACCTTCACGCCCAGCACCATGGGGTGGTGCAGCCGGGCCTTGAGGGCATTGCGCGGCACATAGGTGGCGGCCAGCAGCACAAAGGCGATCAGCGTCAGCAGGGCTGCGGCGTGCCGCATGCCGATGGGCGGCACCCACAGCACCACCGGCTGCTGCCGCGCCAGGCCGTAGCCCCAGACGATGAATGCCAGGCCCACGGCCGACACCAGCGAATACAGCCCTTTCCACGGCATCTCGCCCAGGCGCGCCCGCGTCTGCGTGCGCCAGCCATCGGCCACGATGCGCACCGAGTGCACGCCCAGAAACAACACCAGTCCCAGTACCAGATACCCCATGGCCAAGCCTTTCTTGTCGTCGTGAATCAACAGGGGCTGGCGCGTCGCCATCTGGCGGCGTGGCCCCTCGGTCTTGCTTGGGCGGATTATCGGCAGTGCGTGCCTGTGCCCTCGTCGTGTGGGGGCTTGCCGTGCTGGCTGCGCGCCGCCATCATGCCGCCCATGTCTGTCCGCCCGCTGCCCGACGCCTCTGAGCTACGCGCCCTGCCCAACCTGGGTCCGGCGTCCGAACGCATGCTGCACGCGACGGGCATCCACACACCCGCAGCGTTGCGTGCACTGGGTTCCGTGCCCGCTTTTGTGGCTGTGCGTCAGGCGGGGCAGCAACCCAGCCTCAACCTGCTGTGGGCGCTGGAGGGCGCGCTGAGCGGCCGGGACTGGAAAAGTGTGGCCCAGCAGGAGCGCACCGCGCTGCTGATGCAGCTGGACGATCTGGAGAGCGGTCGCCGGCCCTGATTTCGAGCGAAAACTGCCCCAAGCGCTAGTGAATAAAGCGCTGGTAGCTATCAATTTGGTAGTCGTTTTGCTGCCGCATTGCCTGCACGCAGGTGGGGTCAGATCCCCGCATGCTGCGCCAGCAGCGCCCCCACCTTGGGCTTGGCGCAGCGCTGCAGCGCTGCAGCGTTTGCAGCAACGCGTAGCTGGGCTCGGCCACCCGCCAGAGGGTGCGCAGGTCGTGCTGCATGCGGGCCAGCAGCGCAGCGGCCATCTCGGCATCGGCCAGCGCCCGGTGGGCCTGGCCTGTGCGCGGCAGGCCGTGGTAGTCCACCAGCGTGCCCAGCTTGTGGCTGGGCGCCTCGGGGTACAGGCGCCGCGACAGCAGCACCGTGCACGCAAACGGCTGCGGCGCGGGCATCCCGGCCAGGGCCAGTTCGGCCTGCCAGAACTTGCTGTCGAACGATGCGTTGTGCGCCACCATGGGCGCATCGCCCACAAAACGCGCGGCATCCTGCATCACCTGCGCCGCGTCGGGCGCGGCGTTCACCATCGCGTTGGTGATGCCGGTGAGCTGGGTGATGAAGGACGGAATCCACACCCCGGTTTTCATCAGGCTCTGGAACCGGTCCACCACCTGGCCGCCTTCCAGCAGCACGATGGCCACCTCGGTCGCGCGCGCGCCCTGGCCGGGCGAGACGCCGGTGGTTTCAAAGTCGATGACGGCGATGGGGGGCATGGGCTTGCGTGCGAAAAGGAAGGATTGTGCCGCCGCACCTGCGCGCCATCCTGTGCGCCCTGCGGGCCTGTGTGTCCACGTGCCTATCCAGGTGTGTGGCCTACACTGCCCCACCCCGTTTCTGGATGCATGGAGCCGAGCAACCCATGAAAAACCACACCACCCAACCCGCCTGGCTCCACGCCGCCCTGGACTACCTGCCGCAGTGGCTGGACCTGCAACTGGAGCGCTACCGCCAGCCCGGGTGTTCCGTGGCCATTGCACGCGGCGGCGAGACCGTGGCCGAGCTGGCCCTGGGCGTGGCCGACATGCGCACCCACCAACCCCTCACGCCCCGGCACCGCCTGCGCATTGCGTCGCACTCCAAGAGCTTCACGGCAGCGGGCGTCATGCTGCTGCGCGAGCAGGGAAAGGTCGGGCTGGACGACCCCATTGGCCGCTATGTCGATGGCCTGCACAAGGACCTGGCCCGGGCGCGCATTGGCGAGCTGCTCTCGCACAGCGCGGGCGTGACGCGCGATGGGCCCGATGCCGGCCAGTTCCTCGACCGGCGGCCGTATCTCTCCCGCGCCGAGCTGCTGGCGGATCTGCGCCACAAGCCGCCGCTGGAGACGGGGGTGCAGCTCAAGTACTCGAACCACGGCTACGGCCTGCTGGGGCTGATGATGGAGCAGGTCACCGGCACGGAGTACGCCAGCTGGATGGTGCGCCATGTGATCGATGCTGCGGGCCTGCAGGAAACCGTGCCCGACATGCCGCGCCTGGCCCGGGGCGCCCCGATGGCCGTGGGCCACAGCAGCGAGTTTCCGTTCGGCCAGCGCCTCATCGTGCCGGGCGACAACCGGTGCGACGCCATGGCCCCGGCGGCCGGGTTTGTGTCCACCGCGTCGGATGTGGCCCGCTTCTTTTCGCAGCTGGCGCCAGACAGCCAGCGCAGCATCCTGTCACCCGCCAGCCGCCGCGAGATGGCGCAGCGCCGCTGGCGCGACCCCTGCAACCTGTTCGAGTCCCACTACGGCCTGGGCACCATGCTCAGCGCGCCGGGCCCGCGCGAATGGATGGGCCACACCGGCAGCCTGCAAGGGTTCCTGTCACGCACCGCGCGCTACCCCGCGCTCGACTTGACGGTGACGGTGCTCACCAACGCGCAGGACGGCCTGTCCACCGAGTGGGTGGAAGGCATTGCCAGCATCCTGTTCGCGTTCCAGCAGCATGGTGCGCCGGGCAAAAAGGAAGCCGCCTGGGCGGGTCGCTGGTGGAGCCTGTGGGGCGCCAGCGACCTGGTGCCCATGGGCAAGGTGGTGTGCCAGGTGGTGCCCGCCATGTTCGTGCCGTTCAACGCCGCCACCACGGAGCTGGCCATCACCGGGCGCGACACCGGCGTGGTCCAGAAAGCCTCGGCCTACGCCAGCCCCGGCCAGCCGGTGCGCCGCGTGCGCGATGCCAGCGGCACTGCCACCGAGCTGTGGGTGGGCGGCACCCAGCTGTTGCCCAAGGACGCCATGGTGGCCGAGGCCACCCGTCGCTATCGCAAGGCGCGCCGCACTCCGCGCTGATCCCGGCGGCCCGGGCCTCAGCCCTTGGGGTGCGCTAAAAAGAACCGCAGCATCTCCGCCGTGGCATCGACCCCGACAGGGTCGGTGTGGCTGCCGCCCGCGTGCCCACCAGCCCACGCGTGCCCTGCGCCGTGCAGCACCCAGTGTTCTGCCACCACCGTGCCAGTCAGTGCGCTGGCCGACGGGGCGCCACCCGCCACGGTGTACACCTTGCGGGTGTAGCTCTGGCCACCACGGGACTGGCCCTGGTGCACGGTCTCCACCGTCGTCTGGCCGTCACCTGGGGCCGTGGCCAGTGCTGACAGCGTTGCCTCGATGAGCTGCTCACCGTTGTGTGCATGTACGGTGGTGTCGGCGTCGCCGTGGAACACGATCACCGGTGGGGGTGGCAGGGCTGGGGCGTCAGCGGCATGGTGGGTCGCCGCACCGGGTTTGGCCCCGTTCTTCATCGCCGACAGTGCGCCCATCACGTTGTGCGCGGCACCCGCCTGTAGGCCGGAGTGCACGCCCACGGCCGCAAACAGGTCGGGGTATTCGCGGCCCAGCAGTGCTGCCATGGCGCCGCCGGCGGACAGGCCCGCCACGTAGACGCGTTGCGCATCCACCGGGTGGCGCGCCATCACATCCCGCAGCATGGCCACGATCAGCGCGGGCTCGCCGCTGCCCCGATGCTGGTCGCCGGGGCGAAACCAGTTCCAGCAGCCGTTGGGGTTGGCGCTGTGGGGTTGCTCGGGGTACAGCACCAGGGCGTTGGCGGGCGCTGCTGCGTCGTTCATGCCCGTGCCAGTCGCAAAGTCCACCGGGTTCTGCGTGCAGCCGTGCAGCATCAGCACCAGGGGCATGGGGGTGCCTGCCGTGGCGCCCGGGGGCACGTACAGGTGGTAGTGGTGCGGGTTGTGCCGAGCGCCCGGGTGGGTGAAGGCCACGCGGGTGAAGCCCCCAGGGGGCTCCGCCAGCGGGTGGTGGCTGGCGGCGGGGCGTGGTGTGGTCGAGGGCTGTGCCTCTGCAGGCGGAGCGTGGGTGCTGCGGTCGATGACCACGGCGTCTTCCACCTCTTGCGCGGTGTGGGCACTGCGCCAGCGGGGGGCGTTCCCTGCCGTGGGTTCGGGCTCGGGCGCGTGCAGCGGGGGGGCGTTTGTGCTGGCGGGTGCGGGAGGGGGGCCATGGCGTGCCACGGCCTCGCCCAGGGTTTGCTGGATGGCCCGCGTGGCGTCGGCCAGTTGGCCGCTGCGCACCAGTTGGGTGGCTTCGCCCATCAGGCGCTTGAGGTTCAGGTTCCAGTCCATGGGGACTCCTTGGTGGTGGATGCGGGCACGGGCGGGCACTGGCGACGCGCTGCGGTCTGTGTACGGATTCAATGCATGCGCCCGGCCAGCGCGGCCTTGACGGCTGCACTGGCGTGGAACGCGCCCAAGACCGTCACCGAGGCGATCGTGGCCTGCGCCAGTGCGGGCGGCACGTCGTCGTCGATGCTGGCCAGGCCCAGCACACGGATCTCCAGCGCCTGGCCTGCCGCCAACACGGCCTCCAGCTCGGCCCGGCCAAAACGCTGCAGTCCCAGCACAAGCATCTTGCGGGCCACCACCTGGCGCACCGCGTCGTTCTGGGCGGTCAGCTGGTTGCGGATGGCTGTGCGGATGAAGTCGGTGCGGTTGGCGTAAAAGCCCTCGGACACCAGCAGGTCAATGTGGCCCAGGTCCACAAAACCGAGGTTGATGGTGACCTTCTCGGACTCGGGCACCTTGCTGCGTGCGGGGGCGGTGGGAACCAGGTTGCTCATCAAGCACACTCCAAAAAACATCCAAACAGATGGTGTATGGATGGAATATGGATGGTGGTTGGCTGCTTTGCAAGAGCTGCCCAAAAAGAATGGGGCCTACGGGCCGCAGAAGGTACTGCAGGCGCTCACTACCAAAATAGTAGCAAACAAGCCATGTTTCCGTAGCGCTAGCGCCCAGTTTTGCCTGAAATTTGTCCCGGGGACCCGCAGGATGGCGGTGCAAATGCTGCACCGCCCTGGGGAAAGGGGCTCAACTCACACCCTGCAGGCCGATCCCGAGGGATCGTCCACAGGCGCTCAGAACAGCGTGAGTTCCTTGTGTTCACCCAGGCTGCGCGGCGGCTCGCCAGTGAAGGCTGCCTTGGCCATCTGGAACAGTTGCACCATCTTGCTCTCGTCCACGTTCCAGTATTCGGCGTGGCGAACGCGCACCACCAGCAGTGCCAGGTCCGGGTCGGTCGCTCCGCCGGGGAACCACGCCTTGGCCAGGGGCGACCACAGGGCTTCCTTGAGCGCGCGGTCGTCCACAAAACGCGCCTGGCCTGACACGGACACATAGCGGTCCTCGCCCGGGTCGGCGTACGACACATTCACCTCGCCATCGGTCAAAAGGCGCTCGTACAGCTCGCCCGACTGGGAGATGAAGAAGTACAGCTCGGCCTGTTCATCGAGCTGCCGGTTTTGCGTGGTGAGCGGGTGCGCGTGCAGCATGCCTGTGGACGTGCGGTGCGTGAGCATGCCAAAACGGATGTCCTTGATGAGCTTCCACAAGGTGTCGTGGGCGGGGGAGTTGGGGTGCATGGGGCCTCCAGCAGGTGGTAGGGAATCAATCGAAGAGTGCGGGCACTGCAATCGATTGACTCTAGGCACCATGGGGCGGCCAGGGCGTCGGCGGGGAACGCCGATGCCTGTGGGCGGTTGTATGACACAGGGGCGCCGCCCTCCTCCATCAGGCCTTCTTCAAGAACTCCGACTTCAGCAGCATGCTGCCCAGGTCCGTCTTGCAGTCCACGTTGTGGCCATCGGCACCATCCACCAGGCGGATGCTCTTGATCTTGGTGCCCTTCTTGAGCGTGGACGACGAACCCTTGACCTTGAGGTCTTTCACCAGGATCACCGCGTCGCCGTCGGCCAGCGGGTTGCCGTTGGCATCCCGGACGATGCCGTCGCCTGCATCGGCGTCGGCGTCCGCTGCATCGGCCACCTGCGGCCATTCAAAGGCGCAGTCGGGGCACACATAGTTGCTGCCATCCGGGTAGGTGTTCTCCTGGCCGCACTGGGGGCAGGCGGGAACGGTGTGGGGCATGGTGGGATCCTCTCTGTCGTTGTTGTAGTGGTTGTGAAATGGGTGCGCAAAGTGTCGCCGCTTCACAGCGGCGCGCGTTGCTCCAGCGCAAACGGCGGCAGCCCTTTGAGCAGCCGCTGGCCGTAGCTGGTGCGCGTCAGGCGCTTGTCGTAGCAGTACACATGCGCCATGTCTTCTTCGGTGCGGATCGCGCGGCCCACCCATTGCGCCAGGCGGATGGCGGTGGCGGGCACCACCAGCTCGCTGAAGGGGTCGCGCCCCACGGCGCGCAGCCATTCGGCGCGGGCCTCGCCCACGGGGTCGTCGGGCGGGGCAAAGGGCAGCTTGGTGATGAAGACCGATTCGCACAGCCGCCCGGGCAGGTCCAGCCCCTCGCCAAACGACTGCATGCCGAAGATGACCGAGGGCTCGCCGTTCTCCACCCGCTCGCGGTGGCGGCGCAGCAGCTGTGTGCGCGGCAGCGCGTTCTGCACCAGCACCACGCTGCGCATGGCGGTGGGCAATGCGTCCACGGCCTGTCGCATCTGCTCGCGCGAGGTGAACAGCACCAGCGCGCCGTATTCCACGCGGGCAATGTCGTGCAGCAACGCATCGACCATCTCGGTGGTGAACTGCGCGGCGTTCTTGGGGTCGGCGCGGGTTTCGGCGGCAATCAGCGTGCCCTGCGCGGTGTAGTTGAAGGGGCTGGGCACCTCCAGCGTGGTGGTGGCTTCATCGCCATGCAGGCCCGCCTCGCGCAAGAAGAAGTCGAAGTGCCCGCAGCTGGTGAGCGTGGCCGAGGTCAGCACCGCGCCGCGCACGGCGCTCCACAGGTGGTTGCGCAGCGTGGTGCCGGGCAGGATGGGGCTGGCATGCGCCTTGACCACGATGAAGTCGCCATCCACCTCCAGCGTGAACCATTTGGCGGCGGGCACCGCGCCCTCGGGCGCATCCTGCAGCAGCAACTGGGCCGTGGCGTGCAGCTCTTCCAGGCGCGGGGCCAGCATGCCAATTTGTGCATACAGCGTGGACAGGCGCTTGGCCTCGTCGGGCTTGTCGCGCATCTCGGCGCGCAGGGCTTTGCTGATGGCGCGCAGGGCATCGAGGAAGCCTTCGGCACTGGCGGCCAGCAGGCCCAGCGGGGCAATCAATTGCTCTGGCAATTCGCCGCGTGGCACGCGCACGCGCGCCGGACCCCAGGCGCTGGGCTGGCTCTTGAGCTGGGCGCCGTACACATCCATCACGATGCGCGCCAGGTCTTGCAGCGTCTGCCGCAGCTGGGCGGAATGTTTGGGGATGTCGGCAATTTCTTCGACCTCCAGCAATGCCCCAATGCGCAGGCCCCGGCTGGCAAGCCGCTCGATCCAGGTGATGCGCGACAGGTCCATGCTGCACGCAAACTGGTCGAGCGCCGTGGCGGGCAGGTGGTGGGCTTCGTCCAGCACCAGGAGGCAGTTGTCCAGCTCGGGCAACACGCGCGCGCCCAGCGATGAAAGCAGCAAATCGTGGTTGGCCACGATCACCTGCGCGCCCACCAGCTCCTTGCGCTTGTCGTAGTAGGTGCACTGGCTGAAGGCCGGGCAGTGTTTGCCGGTGCACGAGGCACCCTCAGCCGCCACGGGGCTCCACACCTCGGGCTCGGGCGGTGTGTCCAGGCTGTCGCGGTCGCCGTCCCACGCGCCTTTCGACAAGGTTTGCGCCATCGTCGAATAGAACTGGATGCGCGCCTCGGTCTCATGCCGGGGGCGCTTGGCGCGGGCGGCGGCTTCCTCCTCGGCAAACAGGTCGTCGTCGGCCTCTTCCTCGGCCTCGCCCGTGCCCGCCAGGCGGTCGAGCTTGAGCTTGCACACATAGCGCCCGCGCCCCTTGGCCAGCGCAAACTTGAAGGGCTGGGGCAGCAGTGCGGCCAGTGCGGGCAGGTCCTTGTTGACCAGCTGCTCTTGCAACGCCACGGTGGCGGTAGAGATCAACACCCGCGTGCCGCGCGACAGCGCCAGCGCAATGGCGGGTGCGCAGTACGCCAGCGACTTGCCCACGCCCGTGCCCGCCTGGATGACGGCAATGGAGCGCGTGGGCGCGGCCTCGCCACTTTCTTCATCCACCTTGCCCAGCGTGGCGCTGCTGAACGTGCGCGCCACCTGCTGCGCCATCAGCCGCTGGCCAGCGCGGCTGCGAAAACCCTCGGTGGCCGACACCACCGCATCGAAAGATTCAAGGGCCTGTGCGGCCCACACCTGTTGAGACATACAGTAGTGTCGCATGCTCCAGACGGCGTGGCCGCCGACCGTGCGGTGGGCCCGAATTCTGGCCTTGTAGCAACCCCTTGGCCGCACAATCCGCGAACAATGACACTAAAAAAGGGGTATGCGATGCGAGGGAGAACAGCGCAGGCTGCAGGCCTTGGCCTGCACGGGGCCTTTGCGTGGCACCAAGCCTTGACGCAATGGCTGGGCTGGGCGGTACTGGTGATCTGCCTGGTGGCCGGCGGGGGCGCCAGGGCGCAAACCAGAACGTCGCCAGCGGGGGCGCAGGCAGACAAAACCCAGGAGCGCCAGCGCTTGCTCGCGCAGCAAGTGCTGCCCACCGACCCGGGGCGGTTTGCCTGGGGGCGCGCGGCCGAGGCCGTAGGCCAGGAGGCGGATGCGATTTATCTGCGGCTGGCCCTGGCGGACGATTGGTTGCGGGCGCTGGAAGGTGCGCCGGCGCCCGCTGCGAGCAGCATCGAAGCCGCCATCGCCCATGGCCGGGAGCTGGACCCCTATTTTCTGGAGCGCCGCGCCCAGGCCATGTGGACCACCCTACTGAAGGCGCAGCAGTTGCGGGCTGAGTGGGATCGTGATGGCCCCGAGGTGCCCCGCCCGCCCGAGTTGGACGCGCTGGGGGCCGAGCTGGTGCGGGAGGGGCCGGGCCTGTGGGTGCGGCGGGCGCAGGACGGTGGGCTTCGGGGGCTGTACCTGTGGGTGGGCGTGCGCAACATGTTGGCTGAGCCCCTGCCCCTGCCGGAGTTCGCGCTGCAGCTGGGCCGCCCTGGCATGCAGCCAGCGGCGCCGCGGATGCAATGCGCGCTGCCCCGCTACACCACGCGGCAGCTGGTGCCGCCGCAAACCACCCAGCAGTACCTGTGCAGTGCGGTCGAGGGCGGCTACGGGCTGCCACCCGCTGGCGTCAGCTGGCTGGCGCAGATGGGGCACTGGTTCAGCCAGGGTGCGGCGCTGCAGACCGTTATTCCCCAGCACGACCAAGCCCTGTCGCGCACCGCCCGCATCCTTGTGCAGGTGGACAACCCGGCGGTGGACAATTTCCTGCGCGGCGCCCGTGAATCCTCCGAGAAGCGTGAACAGCTGCAAAAAGAACGGGCCCAGGCGGAGGCTGCAGCGGCCAAGAAGGCCCGTGAAGCCAAGCCAGCGCGCCGCTCTGGCGAGTCGCTGCCGCTCTGGCTCAAGCGCCTGGCCTTTTTGGGTGGCGTGGCGGGTGCATTGGTTCTTTATGGTCTGCTCGCGCACCACTTCAGCGTGGCGGTGGCGTCTGGGGTGCTGTGGTTGGGCCTGGCCATTCCGAGCGCGATGTTCTTGCGGTCGATCTGGGCCATGGGCGGGACGGATGGCTGGGGCAAGCTCGCAGCGATCATCATGTCCGGGGCCGCCATCGTGGCGCCTTTTGTTGGCACGCTCGCTGCGTACACGGTCTACAAGCTGGTGGTGAGCGAGCGGGCGCGCCGCAAGGCGATCCTTTTCTTGCTCGGCGTGGTCGTATTCCTCCTGCTCCATGCGCTGGAGCGTTGGCTGTTCTGGTGACAGCAGGCTCTGCGCGCCCGCAGATGCGCAGGGCCTGGGCCTACAACGCGGGGCGGCCAGCGGCGCTAGGGTGAAGGGACTCCACGTCGCATACCAAGGCCCCACATGAAAACGACCCCCACAGCCCCCCGCAAGGAAGAGGAGATCATCCCCTCCGCTCCTGTGCCCGCCCGCACCGAGCGGCGCGTGAACACCACCCAGCCCCAGCCGCACCCCGGCAGCGGACCCGAAGACCTGAGCGGGCCCGAACCCCTCCTGCCGCACGAGCGCGACGAGGCGGTCAACATGACCGACGGCGAACCCGACGCCAAGATGGAGCAGGCCTACCGTGATGTGAAACGTGGACTGCAGGACACCGACCGGGGGCCACCGGCCGACAAGGCGTACCAAAAGCAGAAACGGTAATGCTGCAAATTTGATAGTTATTTCCGCCGATGGATAAGCGCTAGAGGCCAATTTTCATCAGTTTTACGGCACCCGCGCCGCCCTGAACCAGCGCGGCAGGTGGTCATGGGCATGCACCAGCGATCCGAGCACGCCGTGGCTGCGCTCAACCACCTCGATGCCCGGCACTCTGAGGTCCGGCACGATCACTACCGCGACCCCTGCGGCTTGCGCCGCGCGTGCGCCGTTCTCGCTGTCTTCAAACGCCAGGCACTTTGCGGGGTCCACGCCCAGGCGCACAGCTGCCAGCTGGTACAGGGCGGGGTCGGGTTTGCCGCGCGGTACCTCGTTGCCGCCAGCCCAGGCGTGAAAGTGCTGCAGCACGCCCACCCTGCCCAGGCGGTGCTCAATCTCGTCGCGCCGCGACGATGAGGCCACCGCGCAGGGCACGCCTGCTTGCCCCAAGGCGTGCAGCAGCGAGGCGGCGCCGGGTTTGAGGGGAAACAGGGGCTCTGGCCCCGCGTCCCACAGGCGCGCAGCCACATCGGATTGCACCTGTTCGAACATCTGCGGACCACCCAGCAAAGCCGTGAGCATGGTGTCGGAGTCGGTGGACGCGCGCCCCACCACCTGCAGGTAGTCGGCCTCTGCCAGTGCAATGCCCCGCGCCCGTGCGGCGTCCAGCCAGGCGCGCAGGGTCACGCGCTCGGAGTCGACCAGCAGTCCGTCCATGTCGAAGATGGCGGCGGTGAAGGGCGGGCGAGGTGTCTGCATCGAAATATGATGCCTGCAAAAACCAATGCTTCAGTCCATCCGAGGGAACATGGAAACCACGACGCGATTCACGCTGGTCTGCAAGAACGATACCGATGCCGATGCACTGCATGCGGTTTTCAGCACTCCCGATGGTGCCGGGCTTGCAGCGGCGGTCAGGGCCTTCTTCGCGGCCCGCAAGCTCACCATCCACCCCACGGACCACCTGGGCTTTGACAGCTACGAGCGTTCGGGCCTGGTGATCGACGCGGCATTCACCTCGGGCTCTGCCGATGTTGGTGATTTCATCAAGCCCTTGTCCAAGGTCTGCCATGCGCTGCATGCCGAACTGGTCTATGATGAGGTCGCCCGAAAGCTTGAATACGGCTTCATCGACGGCAAGAAAAAGCCGCCCGTAGATGTCGTGGCCTTGATGAAGACCCTGGCCCCGACCGCCCAGCTCGGCCGTGTGGGAAAGAGCATCGAGGCTGCCGAGCGCGAGCAGAACGACCCGACCTATGCCTTCATCCGCGCCATCGGGTTCTCCAAGAACCAGGCCACCGTGCAGGCCTTGCTGGAGAAGGGGGCCGACCCCAACAGCACATTCTCTTCCGGCTACTCCTGCCTGAACAAGGCCATCACCGACAAGCGCGTGAAGGTCGTGCAGCTCATGCTGGAGCATGGCGCTGACCCCAACCTGCCGCACAAGGGCTATCCCAACCTGTACGAGGCCTGTCGGTTCTCTGCACCCAAGATCGTGGACCTGCTGCTGCAGCACGGTGCCGACCCTGATGGGCGCGCTCAGGGCGCATCGGAAACGAGCTACCCCATCGAGATCGCCATCTACTACCACCAAGCCAAGATCGTGCAGTCGCTGCTGGACAAGGGCGCCACAACCCGCGGCCTGCCCAAGCTGGCCAATTTGCTGGAGCTCACGGCCCGCTCGTTCGACGCCATGTGTGGGAACCTGGACGGCAAGCTCGCTATCCTGAAACTGCTGGTGCGCGACTCGGCGTGGAAGGCCGAGCTCGTGCAACGCCGTGACCGGCTGACCGAAATGCTCCAGCAGTCGTTCGCTGCCTACAAGTATCAGACGCCCAAGGACCGCAAGGACTTCGACGACATCCTGGCTTTCATGGCGGCTGCTTGAAGAAATACTGCTGGCTCAGCCGCGCTGCTGCAGCGCCCGCTCGATCCGGTCGCGCCGCACCGTCGTCTTGGGCACCTTGAACGGGAACCACGTGCGTACGTCTTCTTCCAGACCGATGCCGTGCATGTAGTTGTAGATGGCCTTCTTGAGCGCGCCGCCCAGCGCGTCGTGGTCGACGCCCGTGGGGTCGATGAAGGCCACGTCGTTCTTGGCGAAGTCGCCGGGCGGCAGCGGTGCCAGCGTGACGCCGTATTCCTCGGGGTTTTTGCCGACGGGCGAGTGCACGGTGCAGGCAAAGCGGTGGAAGAACCCGCTCTGGATGCAGCCGTTGGCGAACAACTGGCGCACGTACTCCAGCGCGTCCACCGTGTCCTGCACCGTCTGGGTGGGAAAGCCGTACATCAGGTACGCATGCACCAGGATGCCCGCGTCGGTGAAAGCCCGGGTCACGCGCGCCACCTGGTCCACCGACACGCCTTTTTTCATGAGCTGCAGCAGCCTGTCCGATGCAACCTCCAGCCCGCCCGAGATCGCAATGCAGCCGCTGTCGGCCAGCAGCTCGGCCAGGTCGGGGGTGAAGGTTTTTTCAAACCGCACATTGCCCCACCAGCTGATGCCTGCGTTGCGCGCGATCAGTTCGGTAGCCAGCGCCTTGAGTGCCTTGGGCGGTGCGGCTTCGTCCACAAAGTGAAAGCCGGTCTGCCCCRTCTCGCGCACGATCTGCTCGATGCGGTCGGCCAGCACGGCGGCGCTGGCGCCCTCGTAGCGGCTGATGTAGTCCAGGCTCACGTCGCAAAAGCTGCACTTCTTCCAGTAGCAGCCATGCGCCACGGTGAGCTTGTTCCAGCGCCCATCGCTCCACAGGCGGTGCATGGGGTTGAGCATGTCCAGGAGCGATAGATAGCGGTCCAGCGGCAGGCCGTCCCAGGTGGGTGTTCCCACCTCGGCAAAGGCGATGTCGGCTTCCATCATGTTGATGTACTGCACCGCGCCATCGTCACCGCGCACGAAGGTGCGCACCAAGCGCTGGCGGCCGCGCTCGCCACGCAGGTGTTCCAGCAGCGCCAGCAATGGGCGTTCGCCCGCGTCCAGCGTCACGTAGTCAAAGAAGTCGAATACACGCGGGTCGGCCAGTTCACGCAGCTCGGTGTTCACAAAGCCGCCGCCCAGCACGGTGGCGATGTGTGGGTAGCGCGCCTTGATGGCCTGGGCAATGCGGAACGCCGCATACACGGACCCCGGGAACGGCACGGACAGCAGCACCACGCTGGGCTGGTGCTTGGTAATCGCTTCGTGCGTGAGCTGCTCCAGCAACTCGTCTACCAGCGTGGGCGGCGCAGCGAGTGCTTGGGCCAGCGGGTCAAACGTGGGCTGGCTGCCGGCCAGCGATTCGGCATAGCGCACAAACTCAAAACGCTCGTCCACCGCGTCGCGCAGCACATCGGCCACGTCGTTCAGGTACAGCGTGGCCAGGTGCTTGGCCTTGTCCGTCAGGCCGAGCGCGCCAAAGGCCCAGCCCAGCGGGTCGCCGCCTTCGTCGTCCACGTACACGTCCAGCGTCGCAAAGCGCGGCCCCTCGGGCAGGTAGTTCCTTCCCACGATGCGGTGCGCCAGCGTGCTGTCGCGGCCTTGCAAGAAGGCAATGGCGGGGCCGATGGTGGCGAGGTAGCGGTCCTTTTGCTCCGCAAAACTTTGCACGGCGGGGCTCTGCTTTTTGGCGGGCAGCGCATCCACCTGGGCGGCCACCGCGCGCAGCCCTTCGGGCGAGAGCAGGCGCAGCACCAGCGCCAATGCCAGGTCTTCCTGGAACGCCGTCACCCCCCGCGAACGCAGAAAGCCCGTGAGGTAGGCGGTGGAGGGGTAGGGCGTGTTCAGCTGCGTCATCGGGGGGATGACGGAGAGGACGCGCTGGGCGGGTGAGGCGGGGGCGACGGCAGACATGGTGGAAACAGGCAATGGGGCGATGCGGTGCCGCCGCAGGGGTCGTGGAACCCCCGATTATCCCGGCCCGGCTTTATCCCTGGTGGGCGGGGGGCGCCGGGGGCACCGCAGCCGCGTGGGGTGTGCCGCTAGGGATGTCCTGCATCACCCTCGCGAGTCGGTGGTAGTGCGGATCAGGACAGGCCGCCAGGCGTCTTTTTGCAGCCAATAGCGGGCTATTGGCAAGAAAAGCAACGCAGCGGACTGCCTGAGACCGCGCTATCACAGACCGCAGGGAGTGATGCAGGTCATCCCTGGTAGTTGTTCTTCACCCGCACGTAGTGCTCTGCCGAGTACTTCAGGTACRCAATCTCCGCCTCGGTCAGCGCGCGTTGGCGCACTGCGGGGCGGCCGATGTAGAGGTACCCGCTCTCCAGCACCTTGCCGGGCGAGACCAGGCTGCCTGCGCCCAGCATCACGCGGTCTTCGATGATGGCGTCATCCATCACGATGGAGCCCATGCCGATGAGGCATTCGTTGCCGATGCGGCAGCCGTGCAGGATCACCGAATGGCCCACCGTGACGTAGTCGCCGATGACCAGCGGCGAGCCTTCGGGCTTGCTGGCGTTGCGGTGTGAGACATGGCCCATGGTCAGGTCTTGCACGTTGCTGCACACGCCCACGGTGATGCGGTTCACATCGCCGCGCAGCACGGCGTTGCACCACACCGAGCTATCGCGGCCCAGCGTGACGTCGCCGATGACCTGGGCAGAGTCGTGGATGAAAACGCCGGTGTCCAGGACCGGGGCAGTGTCGAGGTAGGGAGCGAGGGGCATCTTGGTGTCAGGCTGCGTGGAAAGAACGGGCGAGCGTAGTGCAAATCGCACCTCACGCCGGTTTGCTGGCCAGGGTGGTGGCGTGGGTCAGCGCGCTGGGGCGCGGCGAGGGGCAGGTTTCGCAGCGGTGGCAACAGGGGCTGCCGCTGCCTTGCCCGTGCTTCCAGCCGGGGTTTTTTTTACGGGGGACTTGGCCTCCTGGGTGGGCGCGGCGTAGAACCCCAGAAACATGTCCACCGCATCCCCTACCACTTGCGCTTGCTGTGCGGCGCTCAGGGGCGGCTGGCCCATGGCCAGCTGGGGCCAGAACGCAAATGCCTTGACCATGCCCTGCAGTTGCTGCGCGGCGTAGGGAACATCCATGGTGGCGCGCAGGCGGCCATCCTGCTGGGCCGCGCGCAGCCAGCGCGGCAGGCCCTCTTCCTTGGCCGAGAGCTTGGCGGTGATGCCGCGCGCGCGCTCGGGGGTGTGCATCATGTCGGCCATGGCCACGCGGCTCAGGTCGATGAAGCTCGCGTCGTTGAGCAGGCGCATCTTTTGCGCCAGCAGCTCCAGCAGCTGGTCGCGCAGCGGGCGCGTGGGGGTGTAGGCCAGTTCGTCGGGTGACTGGCTGCGCTCCCACATCAGCAGCAGGATGGCTTCGAACAGTTCTTCCTTGCTTGGGAAGTGGTTGTACACCGTGCGTTTGGACACATCCGCCGCTGCGGCCACGCGGTCCATGCTGGTGCCGTTGAAGCCGTGTTCGCGGAACTCGCCGATGGCCGCCTGCACGATGGCATCGCGCTTGCGGTCGGTCAGGCGAGGGGTGGGCGGGGAGGCGATCATGCGCAAATTTTACACCGGGTAGTTTACTTTTCTAAAAAGTGAACTACACTGTGCAGTGTAATTTTTATGTCGCAGATCCGGTGTCACTCTCCATCGCCCGCCGCCGCCGTCTGCTCCCGGCACTTTGTGTCGCCTTCGTTGTACTGATCGCCATGGCCTACAGCCTCTTTTCCCGCGCCGCCCAGCCGGTGGCCGCCTATGAACAGTCGCCGCAGTTCGCGGGTGGCAAATTTCGCAACGTGGCACCCCGCCATGCGCTGGGCGCCCTCAAGACGCTGCAGGTGATGTGGCGCTTTGCCACCGGCAAGCCCGACGACTCGGTGCCGCGCCAGCCCGTGCCGGTGTACGCCGTGATGCGGTCAGACCTGCTGGCCGCGCCCGACCTGAGCCTGTGGCGCCTGGGGCACTCCACCCTGCTCTTCAAGACCAACGGCCAGTTCTGGCTGACCGACCCGGTGTTTTCCGAGCGCGCCTCGCCGTTCCAGTTCCTGGGCCCCAAGCGCTTTCACGCGCCGCCCATCACGATTGACGAGCTGCCGCCCATCACCGGCGTGGTCCTGTCGCACGACCACTACGACCACCTGGACTACGCTGCCATCCAGAAGCTTGCGCCCAAGGTGGAGCACTTCATCACGCCGCTGGGCGTGGGCGACCGGCTCATCGGCTGGGGCGTGCCTGCGGCCAAGGTGCAGCAGTTGGACTGGTGGCAGGGCACCACCATCGGCGGGCTGCAGCTGGTGGCCACGCCTGCGCAGCATTTCTCGGGCCGGGGCCTGTCGGACGGCAACAGCACGCTGTGGGCCTCGTGGGTGCTGATCGCGGGTCAAGGCGCAGACCAAGTCCGCGTCTTCTTCAGTGGCGACACGGGCTACTTCGACGGCTTCAAGGCCATTGGCGAGCGGTTCGGACCGTTCGATCTGACACTGATCGAAACGGGCGCCTACAACGCCGACTGGCCCGACATCCACATGCACCCCGAGGAGAGCCTGCAGGCCCATCTGGACGTGAAGGGGCGCCATCTGTTCCCCATCCACAACGGCACGTTTGACCTGTCGCTGCACCCGTGGGTGGAGCCGTTCGAGCGCATTACCGCCCTCGCGGCGGCAGCGCAGGTGCCGCTGGTGGCGCCCATCATGGGCGAGCGGCTGGACATCCGCGCGCCCGCACTGTCCACGCACTGGTGGCGCAAGGTGGAGCCGCAGGCTGTGGTTCAGACGGAGGGCCTTGGCACGGCCCTGGCCCCTCAGCCCGGCGCGTGGTGAAGCGCCAGCGCCCGCATCAACGCTGACGCACGAGGCCGCCCACCACGCGGGCCGCCGCGCGGATCTCTGCATCGTCAAACCCCGCATAGCCCAGCAGCCAGCCCCGGCGCTCCGACTGCATCGCATAGCGCGACAGCGGCGCCAGCATCACGCCCGCCGCCAGCGCCTGGCGGCTCAGGGTTTCGTCGTCGGTGCCGGGTGCCACCTCGTGCAGCAGGTGCATGCCGCGATCGCTGGCGGCCAGTTGCCAGGCGCCGTTGCTGGCCTCGGCCAGTGCGGTGCGCAGCGTGTGCTGCCGCTGCAGGTACAGCTCGCGCATCTGCCGCAAGTGGCGCAGCAGGTGGCCTTCGGCAATGAAGCGCGCCAGCACCGCTTGCGCGTCGCCCGGTGCATGCCGGTCGGTGATGGCGCGGGCCATGGCAAAGGCCTCCACCAGCGCGGGCGGCACCACCACAAAGCCCAGGCGCAGGCCGGGGTGCAGCGTCTTGCTGAAGGTGCCCACGTACAGCACGCGCTCCGAGCCCGGCAGGCTGCACAGCGCGGGCACGCGCTGGGCCTGGCCATCGTTCTTGCCGTACTGGAACTCCCCGTCGTAGTCGTCCTCGACCACCCAGGCGTCATGTGCGCGCGCCCACTGCAGCAGCGCCTGCCGCCGCGCCAGACCCATGCACACGCCGGTGGGGAACTGGTGCGTGGGTGTGACGACGGCCATGCGCGCGTTCGGCCATTGCGCCGCAGCGGTGTCGATGCGCAGGCCGTCTCCATCCATGTCCACTGGCCGCGCCAGCGCGCCGTGGCCCAGCAGGCTAGCGCGGATGCCGGGGTAGCCGGGGTCTTCCACCAGCACCTCGTCGCCCACGTCCAGCAGCAGCCTCGCAATCAGGTCAATGCCCTGCTGCGAGCCCGAGCACACCACCACCTGCGCCGCATCGCAGCGGATGCCACGCGAGGCCCACAGCCATTGCGCCACGGCCTGGCGCAGGTCGGGGTCGCCAGCCGGGTCCAGGTACTGCGCGCGGTTACTGCGCTGGCCTGAACTGGCATGGCGTGTCAGGCGGTCCCACAGCGCAAACGGAAAGGTGGCGACTTCGGGCGCGCCAATGCGAAACGCCTTGGCCGCCGCCAGGGGCGGGCGCCAGCGCGCCGCCGTGTCGGCGATCAATTGCCCCCGGCGAGACAGGYCCCGGGGCGGCGCCACCAGGCCTTGCGGGGCAGGCAATGTGGCGGCCACGGCCTGCGACACATAGGTGCCGTCGCCCACGCGGGCTTCCACATAACCCTCGGCCTGCAGGCGCTGCACGGCCCACAGCACGGTGTTGCGCGACACGCCCAGGCTGGCCGCATGCTCGCGCGAGGGTGGCAGGCGGGTGCCCGCGCGCAGGCTGCCCTGCTCGATGGCGCGGCGCAGTTGCGCATACACCTCCTGGCGCAGGGTCAGGGTGGCGGTGGTTCGATTGGCTCCGGGGCTGGGCACAAATTGGCCCTTTCAATATGGGGATGTACTCATAAACTGAAGAACCATTGTAGAAACCCGGGCCCCCTAACGGGTCCGATCCTCTTGAAAGCACCCCATGGCCGAGCACACCGCCACCATCACCTGGTCCCGTGGCACCGACGACTTTCTGGACAAGCGCTACCACCGTGCCCACACCTGGCAGTTTGACGGCGGCGCCACCGTCGCCGCGTCGTCGTCGCCCCATGTGGTGCCGCTGCCGTACTCCGATGCGGCGGCGGTGGACCCGGAAGAAGCCTATGTCGCCGCGCTGTCGAGCTGCCACATGCTGTGGTTCATGGACTTCGCCAGCCGCGCAGGCTATCGGCTCAACGGCTACACCGACGCGGCCGTGGGCACCATGGCCAAGAACGCAGAGGGCCAGCTGGTGGTCACCCATGTGCAGCTGAGGCCCGTCACGCGCTTTGACGCGGCGCACGCGCCCAGCGCTGCCCAGCTGGAAGACCTGCACCACCGCGCCCACACATCGTGTTTTCTGGCCAACTCGGTCAAGACGCAGATCGACTGCGCCCCGGTGCTTGAAGTGGAAGGGGGCTGACATGGCCAACCCCAACCGGCAATTTCAGGTGGCCGATGCCGCCGCCCAGCAAGCCCTGGTACGTGCCCAGCCTTTGGCCACGCTGGTCATTGCGCACGAAGGCGCGCAACACGTCAATCACATCCCGCTGTACCTGGACCCGGCGCGCGGCCCGCAGGGCACGCTCATCGGCCATGTGGCGCGCGCGAACGCGCTGTGGCCGCTGTTGCCCCAGCAGGCGGTGGCGGTGTTCCACGGCCCGCAGGCCTATGTGTCGCCCTCGTGGTATCCGTCGAAGGCCCTGGACGGCAAGCAGGTGCCCACCTGGAACTACGCCACCGTGCACGCCCACGGCGCTTTGAGCGCGTTTGACGACCCCGCACGCCTGCGTGGCATCCTGCACACCTTGAGCGAGCAGCACGAGGCCCACCGCCCCGACCCCTGGCGCATCGACGACGCGCCGCCCGACTACATCGACAAACTGCTGCGCGCCATCGTGGGCATCGAGCTGGCGGTGGAGCGCTGGGAGGGCATCTGGAAGGTGAGCCAGAACCGCACCGATACCGATCGCGCCGGTGTGGTGCAGGGCCTGATGGCGGAGGGCACCAGCGCGGCCGAGGACATGGCCGCGCTGGTGCTGGGCCGGTTGATGGCGTGATGGCTGCGACCGGAAGGGACTATCAAAATTGATAGCATCCCAGGCATGATGCACTAGCGCTACAGCCCGTTTTGGCGCCAAAACCTCGTGCTAACACGTTTTCAGGTGCCCTTCACCCTTCCAGCGTCTCCACCCGCAGCGTGACCACCGGCCCCGCCACCGCAGGGTGCGCCGCCAGTGCAAACACGGCCAGGTCCACGGTGGACTGCGCCACGGCATCGGTCAGCACCAGCACCTGGGGGCCGCTGCCGGAGGGCAAGGCCTTGTCGTGCGCCAGCGCCACCTGCAGCACGGGCACCTGCTGCGCAGCCAGCCAGGCGCCCACGGCCTCGATCTGCTGCGCTCTGTGCACCGGCACGCGCAGGTAGTGGCGGGTGTGCACGGCTGCGCGGGGCAGTACCGCCAGTTGCTCGTCCACGGCCTCGGGGTGGCAGCCCAGGTGTGGCACGCGCTGGCCCGCGTGGGTGCCATCGAGCCGCGCCACATCCACCAGGTCCGCAATCACGGCCGACGCGGTCTGCTCCGACCCCGCACCCGCGCCGTAGTACATCGTCACGCCCGACGCATCGCCCTTGACCATCACTGCGTTCATCGACCCGTTCACATGCGCCAGCAAATGTGTGGCGGGCACCAGCGCGGGCTGCACGCGCAGCTCTACCCCTTCCACATTGCCTTCCGCGTCACCCGCCTTGCGYCGCTTGGCCACGCCCAGCAGCTTGATGCGAAAGCCCAGTTGCTCGGCACAGGCCACGTCCAGCCCCTGCAGTGCGGTGATGCCCTCCACCTGCGCATCGGCAAACCGCACCGGCATGCCAAACGCATTGGCCGCCAGCAGCGAGATCTTGTGCGCAGCGTCGATGCCTTCGATGTCAAACGTCGGATCGGCTTCGGCGTAGCCCAGCGCCTGGGCCTGGGCCAGCGCTTCAGCAAAGCCCACACCCTCGTCGCGCATCTTGGTCAGGATGAAGTTGGTAGTGCCGTTGATGATGCCCGCCACCCATTCGATGCGGTTGGCCGTGAGGCCCTCGCGCAGCGCCTTCACGATGGGGATGCTCACGGCCACCGCGCCTTCGTAGGCCACGGCCACGCCGTGCTGGCGTGCTGCGGCAAAGATCTCGTTGCCATGCTCGGCCAGCAGCGCCTTATTGGCCGTGACCACATGTTTGCCCGCACGGATGGCGGCCAGCACCCAGTCGCGAGCGGGGCCGGTGCCGCCCGCGGCCTCCACCAGCACATCCACGTCGGGGTGGGTGGCGACCTGCATGGGGTCGTTGGTCAGCGCCACGTCCTTGCCCACCACGCTCATGGCGCGGGCCAGGCTGCGGGCGCAGACCACCACCAGCTTGATGCCGCGGCCCGCACGGCCCGCAATCAGCGCCTGGTTGCGCGCCAGCACSCGGAAKGTGCCYGMGCCSACGGTGCCRATGCCRATCATSCCCACGCGCAGGGGGCGCATGGCCGTGGCGGACGACGGCAACAACGGGGCTTCGAGGGACTGGACGGGATCGCGGTACATGGACWTCTCCGGCTAACGAACAAACAAAAAAACCCAGCTGCCAGAGCTGGGTTTCGTGCATTCGTCTTGGGGGAGAAGAGAGCGATCACCAGGTGGCTGCCGAAACGGCCACCTGCGCGTGCTCAGGTGGCCGCGGTGGTAATGGTGGTAATCATTCGTGCACCCAGTGCCCGCTGTTCACCATTGGCCCGCGTGAGTGCGGGCGGCATCATGCCCATGCCTTGGAAGGCAGCGGCGCGTGCGGTGGTGATGGGGAGAGAGGTGAACAACATGAAGAGCGCAGTGTAACTCAGCCGATTGCAGACCTGTCAAGTACGCGGGAGGGTGCACGAATGTTCCAGGTCCCAGCCCGCGCATTAACAACCTCTGATTGCCACTGATTTGATCGCTTTCTGCTCTTCACCACGCGTGTAGCTTTGCCGAGGCGTGCAATGCACGCCAAAGCCCACAAGCGTTACTGCACGGTGAATTGGAGGCCTGCCAGCACGTAGCTGATCGGCATGAAAAGTCCTGCGCCGACGTACTGCAGTTGCAACGCATCTTCTTGCCCACCAGAGAGGGATCCTGTTGCACCTAGCGTCGTGAAGGATCTGCGAGAACCTGTGTATAGAGCGCTGCCAGAGTTGCCCGCCAGCAGCGTCAAACCGTCGCTGCTACTCGCAATGGGGTTCCAGCTTCCAGTGCTGGCAGTGGATCTCCAGGTTGCACCAAAGTCCGACGATTCATACAGGGTTCCCCCGGAGGTGGCCGCCACAACAAAACGGCCGTCCGAAGAGGTGGCAATCCCACGCCAGTCTCGGTTGGCTCCCACCGATTCCCAAGTAGTACCGGAGTCACTGGAGGTCCAGATGGCACCCGTGTCAACGCTTGCATATAGACGCTGACCGTCGGCTGACGAGGCCACGCTCCACCAAAACTGAGCCGTGGCTCTGGCCACCCATGTCACGCCATAGTCGGTAGACACATACAGCTGCGCGCCATTGGTGGCGGCTACCAAAACGCGCCCATCGGAAGATGAGCTCACTGCGCGCCACGCGCGATTGCTCTCGCGCGATGTCCAGCTGGTGCCTCCATCGGAGGAGGTCCATATGGTCCCCAGGTACGCCGTTGCGACAAGGCGCGAACCATCGGCCGAACTGGCAACCGCACTCCATGCACGTGAGCTGCCGTCATTCGACCATGTAGCCCCCCCATCTGTTGAACGGTAGATGGAGCCTCCATTGGTGACTGCCGTGATTTTGGTTCCATCGGACGACGTGGCTGCGCCGCTCCATGTCTGGCCCGTAAGACGCAGTATCCAGTTGGTACCTGAATTGGTGCTTGTATAGAGCTCGCCGGACGAGGAGGCAGCGACTTGCCGGGTGCCATCGGCAGATACAGCGACTGCAGTCCAACTCCCCGTCAAAGCCTGTGGCGTCCACGTAATGTTCATGCCGCCCGCCAAGCTGCGGGTGGCAATGCGTTGGCCTGCATTCTGCGCAATGGTCCAACCACCGGAACCCACTCCAGTGACCTTGATCCAGTCTCCGATGGCGGGAGCGGTGGGCAGTGTGATGACGACCCGGGCGCTGGGGTTGTTGGCCAGGTAGCCGGTGTTGGAGACAGCTTGCACCGCAGTGCCCGTCACGTTGACCCACTGGGTGTCTGCGGGCGCGGCGCTGCACAGGTAGGACGTTGAGGTCACTTCCCCGACGCTGAGCACCCCATTGTTGTCCCTGTCCAGGCCAGACTGCACTCGTTGACCGCCATAAGCGCAGTTGGCGCCGGGCGACTCGGGAGTCAGCGAGAGCAGGCTGTCGTGACCCGCGCTGCCGGCAGGTCCCGAGCCTCCGGGCGCACCCGCCGCTCCGTTACAGACGTAGCTTGTGCTCGTGACTTCAGCGTCTTCCAGTACTCCGTTGCGATTTGCGTCCAGTCCCGCGAGGACCGCTGACCCGCCTTGGGCACACTGCGCACCCGCAGGTTCCGGACGCAAGCGCACCAGTGTGGACAGTCCATTCGTACCGCCAGTGCCTGGCCCGGCATTGGAGCCCCCCGTGCCATTGCATACGTACTGCGTTGATGAAACCTCTGAATCGGCCAGAACACCGTTGGCATCGATATCCATGCCCGACTGAATACGGACACCTCCAGCCGCACAGTTGCTACCCGGAGCTTCAGCCGCAATGCGCAGCAATGTTCCGGAGCCGGTGGCTGGCGAGGACGGATTCGTCCCCGTGTCCGAAGAACCCCCGCCACAGCCGCTCAGCAAGACGGCAGAAAAAAGCGCCGTAGCGCAGAGCCGACGCTTGGTCTGGCGGGCCATGGGGAGGGGAGTGCGCGAGGTTTTATCAGAGGGACTGCATAGATGCATGGCAGAGCGGTATGAAAGAATGTAAGAACGTATATGTCATGACCCGTGGAGCGTTGCCTGACGGCCACAACAGCGGTCGTCCTATGCAAGACACGACATCTTCAAGCCAAAGCCGCAACGTCGTAGCAATCCAACGGACGTAACAATTTGCCTGGCTTATGGCAAACCAGATCTTCCGAATCTTCTGGCGGCTTACATAGACCCGGCTACGAGCACACGGCGCGTCAACTATATCGACTGGACCTCCTTTGTCCATTCAAAATTTTTGCCTCGCCCGGGCGGTGTTGCTGTGTTTAGTCGGGCGCGAGTATGCGTAGCATCGTGATCGCATCAAACGGGCAGCGCACCGCACACAGAGCGCACCCGGTGCAGCCGGGCGCATCGTGCAGGGTGGAGCACTTGGGGCCCCAGGGCCCCGTGCCCAACACCTGCAGCGACAGCACATGCGGCGGGCACACCGCAATGCACCAGCCGCAGCCGGTGCAGCGCTGGGGGTCGATGGTGGGCAGGGCCTTGGGGGTGGTGGTGGTCATGGGGTGCGGTGGTGCTGCCAGTGTGCCCCTGGAGCGGGCTCCCCACAAGGAGCGCGCTACAGTGCCCCCATGAACGCAGAACCCCACTCCACCATCACCCGCCATCTGTTGATCACCGGCCATGTGCAGGGTGTGGGCTACCGCTGGTCCATGGTGCAGGCCGCCAATCGACTGGGCGTGACGGGCTGGGTGCGCAACCGCGAGGATGGCCGCGTGGAGGCCTGCGCCTGGGGCCCGGAACCCGCCGTGCTGGCGCTGATCGACTGGGCACACCAGGGGCCGGCACATGCGCGGGTGGACCGCGTGGTGGTAGGCAATGTGCCCGATGGCGGCGAGGCCCCGCAGGGCTTCACGCAGCGCGAGACGGTGTAGCGCCCAGCTGCCTGAGCAACTCCATCGCCCCCGCAGGCGCCCGCTCCTTGGCGCCGTTGATGAAGTACACGAACACATCGCGCGGCCGCTCGCCGCCGGTCCAGGTGCGAACGCCATCGGCCCACTGCGTAATCGCCTCGGGCGTGTAGCCCGTTAGTACGTCGCTCTGGCTGCGCATCAGCCGCAGGTAGGCAAAGTCGGCCTCTGCATCCGCTATGGCCGGAAATTGGTCAGAGTCGGTGTACACAGGCACGCAGCCATACCGGCGCGCCAGCGCCACAAACTCTGGCGTCGCAAAACTCGGGTGGCGCACATCCAGCGCGTGGCGCAGCCTTAGGCCCTCCACCTGCTGTGGCAGCAGGGCCAGAAAGGCCTCGAAGTCGCCCGGCTCAAAGACCTTGGTCGGCATGAACTGCCACACGATGGGCCCGAGCTTGTCCCTCAGTTCCGAGATGCCACTGTCGACAAACCGCGCGATCGAATCGCCCGCGTCCGCCAGCACGCGCCGGTGCGTGGCAAAGCGGTTGGCCTTGAGTGAGAACACAAAGCCTTCGGGCGTTTCATCGCGCCATTTGGCAAAGGTGGGTGGTTTGAAAGTGCTGTAGTAGGTGCCGTTGACCTCAATCGCGGTGAGCTGTCGGCTGGYGTATTGCAGCTCCTTGCTGTGCGCCAGCCCTGCGGGGTAGAAGCTGCCGCGCCAGGGCTCAAAGGTCCAGCCGCCGATGCCGACGCGGATGCGTGGGTTGCTGGCGCTGATCTCGCTCTGCGGGGTGCTGACAGGTGTGTCCACGGCGTTGCCCTTTTGAGAGTCCACGGAGCGGCCACTGTAGCAGCGGCGCTGGTGCGCATGCCTATGCCGGGAGCGCCTCTGGCAGCTCCACCCGCGCCTCCAGTCCCGGGGCGCCGTCTGCACGCGGCCCCAGCACCAGCCGCCCGCCCAGGGCCTTGGCCAGCTCGCTGGCAATGGCCAGGCCCAGACCGGTGCCACCGGTGCCCCGGTTGCGAGAATCTTCCAGCCGCACATAGGGCTGCAGCACGGCGGCCAGGTCCGCCGGGGGGATGCCAGGCCCATGATCGAGGACGCGCACCAGGCACTGGCCTGGCCTTTCTGCCTCCAGCGTCAGCTCGGCGGCACCCGCAAACTTGAGCGCGTTGTCCACCAGGTTGCACAGCAGGCGGCGCAGGGCCTGGGGGCGGGTGTCGCAGGTCACATCCACTGCCTGCAGCACTTGTACCGGCAGGCCGGCATCGGCGTAGTCGCGCGCAATGCTCTCCACCAGCGCGCGCAGGTCCACGCGCTGCGGGGGCTCGCGCACGGCCTGCGATGAGCGCGCGTAGGCAATGCCTTCTTCCACCAGCGACTGCATTTCGGCCAGGTCGGCGTGCAGCTTGTCGCGCAGCGTGGTGTCGTCCAGCAGATCCGCGCGCAGGCGCAGCCGGGTGATGGGTGTTTGCAGGTCGTGCGAGACGGCGGCCAGGATCTGCATGCGTTCCTGAAGATGTGCCTGGATGCGCTGCTGCATATGGTTGAAGGCAACGGCGGCGCGCACCACTTCGCGCGGGCCGTCTTCAGCCAGCGGCACGGTGGGGCGGTCGGCGCCCAGCGCATCGGCCGCATCGGCCAGCGTGCTCAGGGGTCGCGTGGCTGCACGCACGGCCCACGCGCACAGGCCCACCAGCAGCGCCAGCTGCAGTGCCAGCGCGCCCAGCACCCAGGGCGATATCTGCAGCCGGGGCTCGTCCATGTCCACGGCCAGGGGCGTACCGTCGGCCAGGCGCAGTTGCAGCCGCAGCTCGATGCCCGGCACATGGGGGTCGATCACCTGCATCGGGCGGTCAGTGGGCAGTGTGGCCGCCACAGCGCTGGCAACGAGGCGGGCCAGCTGGGACGGGTCGGCAGGTGCGTCCAGCGGTTCGGCCAGTGCAAAGCGGTAGTTGCGGCGCGCCAGCCGGTCCACCCACTGTGCGCGCTCGGTGGCGGGCAGGCGTTCCAGCATGGCGACCGAGCTGGCCACGTCGCTGGCGAAATACGACACCATGGCCCGCCGCATGGTCATGCTGCGCTCGGTGAACGCCAGCACAAACGTCAGCGCATGCGCCAACGCCAGGCCCAGTGCCATCACCAGCAGAATGCGCCCGAACAAAGAGCGCGGCCACCAGCGCGACGTCATGGTGCAGCTCCTGCGGCAGCTGCCGCAGTTTGCACATCGGCGCAGAACACATAGCCCTCGTTGCGCACCGTCTTGATGTAGCGCGAGCCGCGCGCGCCGTCGCCCAGCCGCTGGCGCACACGGCTCACCAGCAGGTCGATGGAGCGGTCGAACACATCGGCATCGCGCCCCTGTGTGAGCTGCAGCAGCTGGTCGCGTGTGAGGATGCGCTGCGGGTGGTCCAGCAGCACACGCAGCAGGCGGTATTCGGCGCCCGACAGCGCCACCACTGCGCCCGTGGCATCGAGCAGGTGGCGTGCGGTGGTGTCCAGCCGCCACTCCCCAAACGTGAGGTGGCGCGCGGGCTCGGCCTTGGCCAGATTGGGCGGCAGCATGCGCGTGCGCCGCAGCACCGCGTGGATGCGTGCCAGCAGCTCGCGCGCGGCGAAGGGTTTGGTCAGGTAGTCGTCCGCACCCAGCTCCAGGCCCAGGATGCGGTCCGCCTCGTCGCTGCGTGCGGTGAGCATGATGATGGGCAGCGGGGGGGCGCCCGGGCTGCGCAGCTCGCGGCACAGTGCGATGCCGTCGGTGCCCGGCAGCATCAGGTCCAGCACCAGCAGGTCGATGCGCTGCGTGGCCAGTACCTCGCGCATTTGCCGCCCGTCGGCGGCCACACTCACCTGCAAGCCCTGGCGCTGCAGGTACTCGGCAGCCAGTTCGCGGATGCCGGCGTCGTCATCGACGATCAGGATGTGGTCGGGAGCGGGCGTCGTCGTCATGGCGGCCATTGTCCGGGCTTTGGTGGTGCAGCGGTATGGGCTGGGTGGGCAGATATGTATCTCAACTTGTCTGCCCGGTGCATCGACAAGCGCGCATACCAAAAGCCCCTGGCCAGACAAATCGCCGATACCTGCGCTGGCTTCAATGAGGTCTTCCTGAACTTCACGAGGACCTTGCCATGAAACCATCCATCGCCGTGACCGCCCTGCTGACCCTGGGCCTGGCGCAGGCAGTCAGCGCGCAAGAGGCTGCGGCAGCGCCGCCAGCCGCTGTGGCACCAGCGCCGGGCACCGCTCACCCCAAAGCCCCCCTGGGCCGCTGGATCACCGAGAGCGGCAATCTGGAAGTGAACATCGCTCCTTGCAACCCCGCTGGCGGCAACGCCCTGTGTGGCAAGGTGGTGCGCGTGCTGGCCAACCGCTCCATGAGCGCGCCGGGCGCCGACATGGCGGCGGCCGACGCGCGGCCTGCGCTGGGCATGACCCTGCTGTCGGGCCTGCGCCCGGCGGAGGGCGGTAGCAGCGAGTACCAGGGCGAAATCTACAACCGCGAGAACGCCAAGACGTACCGCGTCAACCTGACGCCGGCCGAGCCGGAACAACTGCTGGTGCACGCGTATGTGGGCATTCCGCTGTTCGGCAAAACCCAGGTGTGGCGCCGTCCGGCGGCCGAGCAGGGGAGCGGGCAATGACCATGGCCACCACCTCGCCATGGCTGGCCGTGGCCGCCGGCATGCTCACAGTGGGGGCGCCCTGCGTGTTGCCCATGCTGCCAGTGGTGCTGGGGGCCTCGGTGAGCGGCGCCGACTCAGCGCGGCGCACACGCCCACTGTTCATTGCCCTGGGCTTTGCGCTGTCGTTTGCGGCCGTGGCACTGCTGTTCAGCAGCTTCACGCAGGTGCTGGGTGTGTCTCAGGAAGGCCTGCGCCGGTTTGCCGCTGTGATGCTGCTGGTGTTTGGCGTGCTCACGGTGTGGCCCCGGCCGTTCCAGTGGCTCAGCCAACATGCAGGCGGCGTGCTCAACCGCATGGCCAGCCTGGGCATGGGCAGCGGGGGCGGCAACTGGGGCGGACTGCTGCTGGGCCTGAGCCTGGGCGCGGTCTGGACGCCCTGCGCCGGGCCGGTGCTCGCCTCCATCCTCACCCTCATCGCTACCGAGCCACCGGGGGTGGGCACCGCCGTACTGCTGCTCGCGTATTCCACCGGCGCAGCACTGCCCATGCTGGCCATTGCCTACGGCGGCCAGGCTGCGGCCACCCATGTGCGCCGCATTGCGCGCCACGCACACCGCGTGCAGCAGGTGTTTGGCGTGGTGGTCATTGCCATCGCGCTGGCCATGCTGTGGGAGGTGGATGGGCAGATCACCGTCTGGCTTACGCAGTTTTATCCCTCGGGCTGGGGCGGCCTGTAAGGGGCGACACCCCACCGATTGCAAGGAGCTTTCACCATGACATTGCACCCCTCTTCATTGCGCTTTTCCGAGCGCCGCGCTTTCCTGGCGTCGATGGCCGCTGCACTGGCGGCCCCTGGCTTGACGTATGCAGCGGGCCCCGCCAGCCCCGCCGCAGCGCTGCCCGACTTGGGCGCTGCGCCCGAGTTCACCGGCATCGAGCGCTGGCTTAACTCCGAACCGCTGAGCCTGGCGCAGTTGCGGGGCCGCGTGGTGCTGGTGGATTTCTGGACGTACGCCTGCATCAACTGCATCCGCACCCTGCCCCATGTGAACCGCTGGGCCGAGCAGTACACGCCCCAGGGGCTCACCGTGGTGGGGGTGCACACGCCAGAGTTTCCATTTGAGCGCCCGACCGCCAACGTGGAAGCCGCCATGCGCCGCCATGGCGTGAAGCACCCTGTGGCACAGGACAACCGCTACGGCACCTGGAAGGCCTACAGCAACCAGTACTGGCCCGCCACCTACCTGATCGATGCGCAAGGCCGCATTCGCTACAAGCACTTTGGCGAAGGCGAGTACGAGCGCACCGAGGGCGTGATCCGCACCTTGCTGGCCGCGCGGGGCTGATCGGCCCGACCGATTCCGTGTCCTTTTTTGTTCTTCCCCATCCCACGTTTCTTGACCGAGGCCTTCTCACCATGCGCTCTTTTCATCGCCACCTCACCCCTTCCTTCACCGCCGTCGCCTTGGCCTGCACCCTGCTGGGGGCCGCGCCTGCCAGCCAGGCCCAGGCTCCGCAGCTGCCGCCGCCGGACGCCACCAACCCTGTGACCCTGCAGTTGATGCAGGGCTTCCCTCCGGCGCCTGACAAGGTGGTGCGCCTGGCCAACATCCTCAAGTACCCCAACGTGCGCTGGGCCGCGCAGCACCTGCGCGAACTGGGGCCCACGGCCACCATCTGGCGCGGTGCAGCAGCGCCCAGCGCACTGCCCGCCGCGCCGCGTGCCTTGCCCGACACGCTAGCGTTTGCCGACGACAAGGGCGCGCCCACCACGCTGGCCGACTGGCAGAAGGCCACCTACACCGACGCCCTGCTGGTGCTGCACCGGGGCCGTGTGGTGTATGAGCGTTATCACATCGGCATGCAGCCGCAGCAGCCACATGTGCTGTGGTCCATGAGCAAATCGCTGGTGGGGCTGCTGGTGACCGAACTCATCCAGGAAGGCGCCATCGACCCCAGTGCGCGCATCGTGCGTTACCTGCCCGAGCTGGCCAACAGCGCCTGGGCCGATGCCACCGTGCAGCAGACCCTGGATATGACCACCGGCGTCAAATACGCCGAAGACTTTGCGGACCCCACCTCCGGTGTCTTTCAGTACCTGGCCGCTGCGGGCCTGCAGCCTGCGCGCCCCGGCAGTAGTGGGGCCAAGAGCATGGCCGAGCACCTGCCCACCGTGCAGAAGGACGGCGAGCACGGCACCGCGTTTGCCTACAAGTCGGTGGACACGGAAGTGCTGGGCTGGCTGCTGCAGCGCGTGACCGGCAAGAGCTACGCCACGCTGCTGTCCGAGCGCATCTGGTCCAAGCTGGGCACGCAGGAGGACGCGTATGTGTTTGCAGATGCCAACGGCGGCCAGTCCACCAGCGTGGGCGTGAACGCCACCTTGCGTGACCTGGGCCGTCTGGGCGAGATGCTGCGATCCAACGGCCGCTTCAACGGCCAGCAGATCGTCTCGTCCGCCACCATTGCCGAGCTGCGCAAAGGGGCCGACCCCGCCCAGTTCAGCAAGGCCCCGGGCACGGCCATGCGCGCGGGCTACTCGTACCACAACCAGTGGTGGATACCCCACGATGCCGATGGCACCTTTGAAGCCAAGGGCCTGATGGGCCAGCACATCCACATCAACCCGGCGGCCGAGCTGGTGGTGGTGAAGTTCTCCACGCACCCCGTGCCCAACACCGCCTTCACCCACGCGCTGGACCGGCAAGCCTTTGCGGCATTGGCCAAGGCCGTGCGCTGAGCCTGCCCGCACGTTGCTGCTTCACCCCCCACGAGGACCGTTTCACTATGTCCCCCCAACCCTGGCTGGCCAGCTATGGCGCCATCCCTGCCCACATCGATCCCGACAGCCATCCCAGCATCGTGCACCTGCTGTGTGCCGCCATGCAGCGTTATGCGCACCGGCCCGCATTCACCTGCCTGGGCCAGACGCTGACCTATGCGCATGTGGACCAGCAATCCCGCGCGTTTGCGGCCTACCTGCAGAACGTGCTGCGCGTGCGCAAGGGCGACCGCATTGCCGTGATGTGCCCGAACCTGATGGCGTTTCCCATCGCCATGCTCGGCATTGCGCGCGCGGGCTGTGTGCAGGTGAACGTGAATCCGCTGTACACGCCGCGGGAGCTGGAGCACCAGCTACAGGACGCGGGGGCCAGGGTGATGTTGATCTATGCAGGGTCTACTGCGACCCTGGCTGCCATCCAGGACCGGGTGGAACTGCACAGCATCATCACCGTGGCGCCTGGCGACGGCACCGCAGCCGACCTGCCTGGGCCGCCGGTGGATGCCCACCTGCACAGCACCACCTCGTTTGCGCGCGCCCTGGCCGAGGGCGCCACCCTGCCTTTTGCGCCACCTGTGCTGGAGGGGGGCGACCTGCTGTTCCTGCAATACACCGGGGGCACAACGGGCCTGTCCAAAGGGGCCATGCTCACGCACCGCAACCTGGTGGCCAACGTGGAGCAGTTCAAGGCCTTCGTGCCCGATGCCCTGCGCCCCGCACAGGAGGTCGTCGTCACGGCCATTCCGCTGTATCACATCTTCGCGCTCATGGTGAACCTGATCAGCTACTTTGCGGTGGGTGCGCGCAACTGGCTGGTGCCCAACCCGCGTGACCTGGATGCGCTGATCGACGTGTTGAAGGCTGCGCGCCCCAGCGTGTTCATGGGGGTCAACACGCTGTACGCCGGGCTGGCGGCGCACCCCGGCACGCAGGGCGTGGATTTCTCCAACCTGCGGCTGGCGGGCGGCGGCGGCGCTGCCATCCTGCCCTCGGTCTCTGCCCGCTGGCAGGCCATCACCGGCCAGTTCATCCGCGAAGGCTACGGCCTGAGCGAGACCAGTCCCGTGGTGGCCTTCAACCCCGCATCGGTCACGGCTTTCAGCGGCAGCACCGGCCTGCCCCTGCCTTCCACCGACGTGCTGCTGCTGGACGACCAGGGCCACCCCGTGCCCCTGGGCCAGCCCGGCGAGGTCTGCGTGAAAGGCCCCCAGGTCATGGGCGGCTACTGGCAGCAGCCCGAGGCCAACGCAGCCGCCTTCACGCCCGACGGCTACTTCCGCACCGGCGACATTGGCCAGCTGGACGAGCGTGGTTTTCTCAAGATCGTGGACCGCAAGAAGGACATGGTCATCGTCTCGGGCTTCAACGTCTTTCCCAACGAAGTCGAAGCCGTGGCCACCGCCTGCCCCGGCGTGCTGGAATGCGCCTGCATCGGCGTGCCAGACGAGAAAACGGGCGAGGCGCTGCGGCTGTATGTGGTGCGCGCGGCGGGTAACGCGCCACCGGTGGATGCAGACCACATCGCAGCCCACTGCCGCGCGGCGCTCACCCCCTACAAAGTGCCCCGGCAGATCGTGTTTGTGGAGGCCCTGCCCAAGTCCAGCGTTGGCAAGATCTTGCGCCGCGAGCTGCGCGACATGGCGTGACCATGGGGGTCGACGATTTCAGAAGGCGGTGGGCTTGCGCAGATGCGAGACACCTCAGCGCTTGTCAGCCCCGCCGCTGCAGATCCCGCGCCCCATAAGCGCAGTAACCCGGCTTGGGACTCTTCTTCTGCGGGTGCAGGCGACAGGTCTCGGGCCGCTTGTCATACACCGTGCACAGTCGCGTCTTGGGGTCGAGAAAGTTGCAGTCCCCACTGGCCCGCCGCGCCATCGTGAAGATCGCGTTCTTGTGGTTGAAGTGGTCGATCAGCCGCGCCTTTTGCAGCCGCTTGGCAATGTGGCGGATTTCTTCATGCTCGGCCTCGAACGGGTCCACCAGTTCGAGCCGCACCAGGTCCGAGAGCTGTACCTCCAGCGGCATGGTGCAGCAGTTGGCCGCGCAGGTGTCGCACAGGCCTGCGCGGTAGCGGGACCAGGTGTCGAGGCGGTCTACGTCAACGATGGCGATGGGGGATCTCATGGCGCAGTGTTGGACGGCTGCAGGAGCGGCTGCGACTGCGCCGCCAGCGCGTGCAACTCGTCTCCTGTGAGTCGGTAACGGATCCACTCGCTCTGCGGGCGGGCACCCAGGCTGTCATACAGCGCGATGGAAGGTGTATTCCAGTCCAGCACACTCCACTCGAAGCGCCCGCAGTCGTGGTCCACGGCGATGCGTGCGAGTTGCCTGAGCAGCGCCATGCCCGCGCCCTTGCCGCGGTGCTCTGGCGACACGTACAGGTCTTCCAGATACAGACCGTGGCGGCCCTGCCAGGTCGAATAGTTAAAGAAGTACACTGCGAAGCCCACGGGGGTATCGCCGTCCTGGCAGATCAGGCCATGCACCTTGGGATTGGTGCAGAACAGCGTGCGGTGCACATGTGCGGGTGTGGCCAGCGCCTCCTGCTCAGCCTTCTCATAGATCGCCAGTTCCCGCACGAAGTGCAGGATCAGGTCGGTGTCATCGATGGTTGCGGGACGGATGGCAAGATGGGTCATGCGAAGAAGGTCGGGCAAAGGGCACAAAGGCCACCCGAGGGTGGCCTTCCTGAATGCGCGAGCGGCGGCAGGGCGCGGCGGCGACGATCAAGCGATTGATCAGACGTCGATATTCCCCGCCCGCAGCGCATTGGTTTCAATGAAATCCCGGCGCGGCTCGACCTCATCGCCCATCAGCATCGTGAACACGCGGTCCGCTTCGATCGCGTCGTCGATCTGCACGCGCAGCAGGCGGCGCACGTTCGGGTCCATCGTCGTTTCCCACAGCTGCTCGGGGTTCATTTCGCCCAGGCCCTTGTAGCGCTGGCGGCTGGTGGTGCGTTCGGCTTCGGCAATCAGCCACTTCATGGCCTGGCGGAAGTCGCTGACCTTTTCTTCCTTTTGCTTCTCACCCTCGCCGCGCATCGCTTTGGCGCCTTCGGCCAGCAGGCCGCGGAAGGTTTCGGCGGCTTCGGCCAGGGCGGCGTAGTCGGCGCCGTGCACAAAGTCTTGCGTGATGACGCTGCTCTTGATGTTGCCGTGGTGGCGGCGGCTGATGCGCAGCAGGGGCTTGTCGGTGCGGGCGTCGAATTCGCCGGCCACTTCGGCGGGGGCGCCGGTGGTGTTCAGTTCGCGCAGCTTGGCCTGCAGGGCCACGGCGCTGGCTTCGGCTTCGGCCACGGTGTCCAGCTTCAGGCTCACGCCGTCGGCAATGGCGCGCAGGGCTTCGGCGTCCATGAAGTTGCCCAGGCGGGCGATCACGCTTTCAGCGATCTGGTGCTTGCGCGCCAGTTCGGCCAGGGTCTCGCCCGTCAGGGTTTGCGGGTTGGCGCCGCCGGTGGTCACGCTGGCGTGGTTCAGCGCAATGCGCAGCAGGAAGCCGTCGAGCGCGGGGGCGTCCTTCAGGTACAGCTCTTCCTTGCCGGCCTTGACCTTGTACAGCGGCGGCTGCGCGATGTAGATGTGGCCGCGCTCCACCAGTTCGGGCATCTGGCGGTAGAAGAAGGTGAGCAGCAGGGTGCGGATGTGGGCGCCGTCCACGTCGGCGTCGGTCATGATGATGATGCGGTGGTAGCGCAGCTTGGCTACGTCAAAGTCGTCGCCGCCGGTGGTGCCGCCGGCCTTGCCGATGCCGGTGCCCAGGGCCGTGATCAGCGTGAGGATTTCGTTGCTGGTCAGCAGCTTTTCGTAGCGGGCTTTTTCCACGTTCAGGATCTTGCCGCGCAGGGGCAGGATGGCCTGGAACTTGCGGTCGCGGCCCTGCTTGGCGGAGCCACCGGCGGAGTCACCCTCCACGATGTAGATCTCGCACAGGGCGGGGTCTTTTTCCTGGCAGTCGGCCAGTTTGCCGGGCAGGCCCATGCCGTCGAGCACACCCTTGCGGCGGGTCATTTCGCGGGCCTTGCGGGCGGCTTCGCGGGCACGGGCGGCCTCCACGATCTTGCCGCAGATGATCTTGGCGTCGTTGGGCTTTTCTTGCAGGTAGTCGGTGAGCAGCTTGCCCACGATGTCTTCCACCGGCGCGCGCACTTCGCTCGACACCAGCTTGTCCTTGGTCTGGCTGCTGAACTTGGGCTCGGGCACCTTCACGCTGAGCACGCAGCACAGGCCTTCGCGCATGTCGTCGCCGGTGACTTCGACCTTGGCCTTCTTGGCCAGCTCGTTTTCTTCGATGTACTTGTTGATGACGCGGGTCATCGCGGCGCGCAGGCCGGTCAGGTGGGTGCCGCCGTCACGCTGGGGGATGTTGTTGGTGAAGCACAGCACTTGCTCGGTGTACGCGCTGTTCCACTGCATGGCCACTTCCACGCCGATGTGCGTGCCAGGGATGCCACCATACGTTTCTGCCGGGCGCTCGCCTGCGGCGTAGAACGAGGTGGGGTGCAACACCGTCTTGCCCTTGTTGATGAACTCGACAAAGCCGCGCACGCCACCGGCGCCGGAGAAGTCGTCTTCCTTGCCGCTGCGTTCGTCCTTGAGGCGAATGCGCACGCCGTTGTTCAAAAACGAGAGTTCGCGCAGGCGCTTGGCCAGGATCTCGTAGTGAAAGTCGTTGTTCTCTTTGAAGATCTCGGTGTCGGGCAAAAAGTGCACTTCGGTGCCACGCTTTTCGGTCTCGCCGGTCACCTTCATGGGGCTGACTTCAAAGCCGTCCACGGTGGACAGCAGGCGGTCTTGCACAAAGCCGCGTGCAAATTCGATCTGGTGCACCTTGCCTTCGCGGCGCACGGTCAGGCGCAGCCATTTGCTCAATGCGTTCACGCAGCTCACGCCCACGCCGTGCAGGCCGCCGGAGACCTTGTAGCTGTTCTGGTTGAACTTGCCGCCTGCGTGCAGTTCGGTCAGGGCGATTTCGGCAGCCGAGCGCTTGGGCTCGTGCTTGTCGTCCATCTTCACGCCSGTGGGAATGCCRCGRCCGTTGTCGGTSACGSWGATSGAGTTGTCGGTGTGGATGGTGACGACGATGTCGTCGCAGTGGCCGGCCAGGGCCTCGTCGATGGAGTTGTCGACCACCTCGAACACCAGGTGGTGCAGGCCGGTGCCGTCACTGGTGTCGCCGATGTACATGCCGGGGCGCTTGCGCACGGCTTCCAGGCCTTCGAGGATGGTGATGGCGCCTTCGCCATAGCTTTCGCTGGCGCCGGCCTGGTTGGTGTCGATCTTGTTGACGGTGGGCTCCACATGGCCGGAGACGCCGGAGGATTCGGGCTCGGAGGGAATGTTGTTGTCAACGGTCATGGTGGGCCTTGGGATCCGTGGAAACCGGGGTTTCCAATATGTTCAATGGTCTAATTGGGCGCAAGCGCATATTGAATATGCGCTTGCAGCTATCAATAAAGTAGCGTTCGCGTTGTGGCGCTGCGACTGTGGTGCACGGCGGGTGTCACGCAGCCTCAGATGCGCATGGGCATCACGACGTACTTGAAGCTGTCGTTATCGGGGATGGTCAGCAGCGCAGAGCTGTTGCCATCTGAAAGCTCCACCTTCACCATGTCCTGGCCCATGTTGGCCAGGGCGTCGATGAGGTAGGTCACGTTGAAGCCGATCTCGATGGTGTCGCCACCGTAGTCGATGTCGAGCTCGTCCACGGCCTCTTCCTGCTCGGCGTTGTTCGATGCTACGCGCAAGGTGCCGGGCTCCAGGTTCAGGCGCACGCCCTTGAACTTGTCGCTGGTCATGATGGCCGTGCGCTGCAGGCTGGCCAGCAGCGGGGCGCGACCCAGGGTGATGCTGTTCTTGTGGTTCTTGGGGATCACGCGGTTGTAGTCGGGGAACTTGCCCTCGACCAGCTTGGTCACGAACTCCATGCCGCCAAAGGTGAACTTGGCCTGGTTGTTGGCGAACTGCATCTCGATGTGGGGCTGGTTCTCGCCACCCGCATCAGACAACAGGCGCTGCAGCTCGATCACGGTCTTGCGAGGCAGGATGACTTCCTGCTTGGGCACTTCGACGTCCAGCGTGGCGCTGGCAAAGGCAAGGCGGTGGCCGTCGGTGGCGACCAGGCTCAGGGTCTTGCCCTCGGCCACGAACAGGATGCCGTTGAGGTAGTAGCGGATGTCCTGCACCGCCATTGCGAACGACACCTGGCCGAGCAGGTCCTTCAGCGTCTTTTGGGGCACGGCGAACACGGGGCCAAAGGCGGCGGATTCCTGCACCAGCGGGAAGTCTTCGGCCGGCAGGCTTTGCAGCGTGAAGCGGCTCTTGCCGCCCTTGAGGATGAGCTTGGACTGGGCCGATTCGAGGCTGACCGTCTGGTCGCCCGGCATGGTGCGCAGGATGTCGATGAGCTTGCGCGCCCCCACGGTGGTGGTGAAGTCGCCGGTGTCGCCACCCAGTTCGGCCGTGGTGCGGATCTGGATTTCGAGGTCGCTGGTCGTCAGCTGCAGGGCATTGCCCGTCTTGCGGATCAGCACATTGGCCAGGATGGGCAGCGTGTGGCGGCGCTCGACGATGCCAGCCACGGACTGCAGAACCGCGAGAACCTTGTCTTGTGTTGCCTTCAGGACGATCATGTCATCAACCTCTTGTGGTTTTGGGACGGTGCGTGGACAGCGGCACAGGTCATGCCTCCCCCTGCTATCTATAACCCGCCATTTTGCCCCTTAACGGGGTCGCTTCTTCGTGGGGCTRCCCGACGGGCGTTTCCCGCTGGTTATCTACACTTGGCGCTACCCTTTGAGCGTCTGCTCCAGCACGTGCAGCTGCTGGTTCAACTCGGTCAGCTGCTGGCGTTCGCCCGCAATCTTGCGCACAGCATGCAAAACCGTGGTGTGGTCGCGCCCGCCAAACAATTCTCCGATCTCGGGAAGGCTCTTTTGCGTCAGCTCCTTGGCCAGGTACATCGCAATCTGGCGCGGGCGGGCAATGCTGGCCGGGCGCTTCTTGCTGTACATGTCGGCGACCTTGATCTTGTAGTAGTCGGCCACCGTCTTCTGGATGTTTTCCACAGAAATCTGCCGGTTCTGGATGGACAGCAGATCACGCAGCGCCTCGCGGGCGAGCTGGATCGAAATCTCTTTCTGGTTGAAACGCGAGTACGCCAGGATCTTGCGCAGCGCGCCTTCGAGCTCGCGCACGTTGGAGCGCACGTTTTTGGCCACGAAAAAGGCGACTTCCTCGGGCATCTCGGTGCCTTCGACGCGCGCCTTGTTGATCAGAATGGCCACGCGCATTTCGAGTTCGGGCGGCTCGATGGCCACCGTCAGGCCCGAGTCGAAGCGCGACACCAGCCGCTCGTGGATGTTGGCCAGGCMCTTGGGGTAGGTGTCCGACGTCATCACGATGTGCGACTTCTTGGYCAGCAGGGCCTCGAACGCGTTGAAGAATTCTTCCTGCGTGCGGTCCTTGTTGGCGAAGAACTGCACATCGTCGATGAGCAGCAGGTCGAGCGAGTGGTAGCGCTCCTTGAACTCATCGAAGGTGCGGCGCTGGTAGGCCTTAACCACATCCGATACGAACTGCTCGGCATGGATGTAGAGAACTTTGGCGTCGGGCTTGTCCTGCAGCAGGCGGTTGCCCACAGCGTGCACCAGGTGGGTCTTGCCCAGGCCGACACCGCCGTAGATGAACAGCGGGTTGTACAGATGGCCCGGCATGCCGGCCACATGCATGGCCGCAGAGCGCGCCATGCGGTTGGCCGTGCCTTCCACTAGGGTCTCGAACGTGAGGGCGGCGTTGAGGCGGTTGCGGAACGCGCCCGCCGAGGCCTCATCGTTGCTGCTGGAGGGGGTTTCGGCCGGCGCTGCGGGGCTGGAGGGCTCCTGCGATGTGGGCCGTACATAAGTCCTGGCAACGGATTCGCGCTGAGCGAGTGCTAACTCCAGTGTGACCGGTTGGCCATACAGGCCTTCGAGCAGCGCGGCAATGCGGCCGGCGTACTGGGCGCGGATCCAGTCGAGCTTGAAGCGGTTGCCCACGAGCAGCGTGACTTTGGAGAAGTCTTCAGCCACTTGGGCAATCAGGGGCTTGATCCAGGTGTTGAATTGTTGTTCTGGCAGGTCTTGTGCCAGTTGCTCAACGCAGGCTTGCCACAGGCCCTGACCGGCATCTGAGCCGGGCGAATTGATAGGGCTGCGGGTGGGTTCCTCGGTCATTTCTGGGGAATTCTTATTGTGGATAGGAGGAACGGGGTAAGGCGGTGGATTGTAGCTTGTCAAGGAGTTATCCACAATTTGAAGGCGGCTGTCATCCGGGGGAATCCGGGGTTGCCATGCGGGGAAGAAGTGGCCTGAAAGGGTCGGGCGCTGCAGCCTCTGCGACGCGCTGGTAAAGGCCTGTCCATCGAAAGGCATTGCCAGTCGGCCACAAGCCTGCGATAATTTTGGGTTTCCCTGAATGTGTTCAGGGTGATTTGACCCGGCGCGCCGTTATTTCTGCCCCGTGGGTCTGCCTCCAGGCGATGTTTCATACATTGTGTGGGTGTGCAGATTGCAGGGGGTTCAAGAGCAGCAGTCCGGAACTGAACCTCAAGGAATAGCACCATGAAACGTACTTACCAGCCCTCCAAGACGCGCCGCGCGCGCACCCACGGTTTCCTCGTCCGCATGAAGACCCGCGGCGGCCGTGCCGTTATCAACGCACGCCGCGCCAAGGGCCGCAAGCGCCTGGCCGTCTAAGGCCGATACGGTCTACGGCCTGCTCCCCGCCTGTTCCCGGTTTGTACCGCCAGGTTCCAAACGGGGCGCTTGCATGCACAGGCTAAAAACCCGGCCGCAGTTCCAGGCTGCCATGGCGGGGGGCACTGTCTCCCGCACGGCGCATTTTGCGTTGCACCGTTTGGCACTGGATGCCAACAGCACCGCAGTTGCCAGCCAAGCCGCCACTGTTGCACCTACAGGGCCCGGCTCCTTGCCGCACACGCAAGGGCCGCAGGCCCTGTTTGTCGTTCAGGGCGTCTGGATGGGTGCCATGGTGCCCAAGCGCTGGGCGCGCCGCGCCGTGACGCGCAACACCATCAAACGGCAGATCTACACCGTGGGCGCCACGTTTGAGGCGCGTTTGCCGCAGGCCGCCCATGTGGTGCGCCTGCGCTCGGCGTTTGATCGCAAGCAGTTCCTGAGCGCCACGTCCGACCAGCTCAAGCAGGCGGTACGCGCGGAGCTGCTGCAGCTGTTTGGATATGCCACCCGGCATTCGGGCGCAGCGGTTGCTGCGCCTGTGCCGCCAGTGGCAGAGCCGGTGACTGCCCCGTGATGCAGCGCCTGCTGATCGGCGTGGTCAAAGGCTATCGGCTGTTTCTCAGCCCCTGGCTGGGTTCGGCCTGCCGCTTTGAGCCGACCTGCTCGGTCTATTCGCTGCAGGCGCTGGAGCAGCACGGCGCTGCGGCAGGCAGTTATCTGACGGTGCGCAGGCTGGTACGCTGCCACCCCTGGTGTGACGGGGGCCATGATCCGGTCCCGCAAGATCTGCCGCGCAGCCTGCGGCTTTTCTCCAGGCTCACCCCTTCCACCACTCCCCCATCCTCACCAAAGAAGTCTTCATGAACGACATTCGCCGCACCATCCTGTGGGTGATTTTTGGCTTTTCCATGGTTCTGCTGTGGGACAAGTGGCAGCTGCACAATGGCAACAAGGCCACTTTTTTCCCGACCACGCCCGCAGTGACAGCGCCTGCTGCTGCCGCAGGCGCGGCCTCCGGTGCGACCGGGGCTGCCAGCGTGCCAGCCACCAGCGTGCCCGCTGCTACTGCGGCCGCGCAGGGCGCAGCAGCGGTGCCCGGTCAGCCCGCAGCAGCGGCTGCGCCTGCCAAACGCGAACGCATTGAGGTCAAGACCGACCTGTATCGCCTGGTGTTCGACAGCGAAGGCGGCTCGCTCACGCAGGCCGAGCTGCTCAAGCACGCCGACATGACCGACAAGGCCCGCAACTTCCTGTTGCTGGATGAAAGCGCGCAGCGCGTCTACGTGGCGCAGACCGGCCTGGTGGGCGGCACTTTCCCCACGCACAAGACGGTGATGACGGCCGTTCCCGGCCCGCGCGAACTCAAGGACGGTGAAGACTCCATGAGCATCCGCTTCGAGTCGCCCGACCAGGGCGGCGTGAAGCTGGTCAAGACCTGGACCATCAAACGCGGTGCTTATGACATCGCCGTCAAGCACGACGTCGTCAACACCGGCAGCGCCGCTGTATCGCCCCAGCTGTACCTGCAACTGGTGCGTGACGGCAACAAGCCGCCAGGCGAGTCGTCGTTCTACTCCACCTTCACCGGCCCGGCGGTTTTCACCGAAGCCAAGAAGTATCAGAAGATCGAGTTCAAGGACATCGAAAGCGGCAAGGTCGACATTCCCAAGGACTCGGCCAATGGCTACGTCGCCATGGTGCAGCACTATTTCGCCACTGCATGGCTGCTGGCCGACGGCGTGCAGCGCGAGCCCTTCACCCGCAAGGTGGACACCAACCTGTACTCCGTGGGCATGCTGACCTCCCTCGGCACCATCGAGCCAGGCGCCACCAAGACCATCGACGCGCGCCTGTTTGCCGGCCCGCAGGTCGAGACCATGATGGAAAAGCTGTACCCCGGCCTGGAACTGGTCAAGGACTACGGCTGGCTGACCATCCTGTCCAAGCCGCTGTACTGGCTGCTCGACAACCTGCACAAGCTCCTGAACAACTGGGGCTGGTCCATCGTCGCGCTGGTGCTGCTGCTCAAGATCGCGTTCTACTGGCTCAATGCCAAGGCTTACGCCAGCATGGCCAAGATGAAGGCCATCAATCCCAAGATCATGGAGATGCGCGAGCGCCTGAAGGACAAGCCGCAGCAGATGCAGCAGGAGATGATGCGCATCTACCGCGAGGAAAAGGTCAACCCGATGGGCGGCTGCTTCCCCATCATGATCCAGATCCCTGTGTTCATTGCGCTGTACTGGGTGCTGCTGTCCAGCGTCGAGATGCGCAATGCGCCCTGGATCGGCTGGATCCACGACCTCTCCGCGCCGGACCCATTCTTCATCCTGCCCTTGCTGATGACGGCCAGCTCGCTGCTGCAGACCGCCCTGAACCCCGCGCCACCAGACCCGATGCAGGCCAAGATGATGTGGTTCATGCCGCTGATCTTCAGCGTGATGTTCTTCTTCTTCCCAGCCGGCCTGGTGCTGTACTGGCTGACGAACAACATCCTGTCGATTGCGCAGCAGTGGATCATCAACACTCGCATGGGCGTGCCACCGCAGTTCAATCTGCCCAAGTTCAAGTGATGCGGCAGCGGCAACGCTGACATACACGAACTGACCCCCAAAGGCCGCGCAAGCGGCCTTTTTTCTGTCACCTTGTAAAGTCCCTGCCCATGCTTGCCCGCCATCACGACCCCATCGTTGCCATCGCCACYGCCCCCGGGCGCGGGGCSGTCGGCATCGTGCGGGTGTCGGGCAAAGGGCTGGAGGCCCTGGTGCAGGCGCTTTGCGGCCGCGCGCTCAAGGCCCGCGAGGCGACGTACCTGCCCTTTCGGGATGCACAGGGCCAGGCCATCGACCAGGGGCTCGCGCTGTACTTCCCCGGCCCGCACAGCTACACCGGCGAAGACGTGCTGGAGCTGCAGGCGCATGGGGGCCCGGTGGTGCTGCAGCTGCTGCTGGCGCGCTGTCTGGAGGCGGGGGCTGTCACCCAACCGGCGACCGGCCAGCCCTGCCTGCCGGGCCTGCGCGTGGCCSARCCCGGSGAGTTCASCSARCGGGCTTTYCTSAACGRCAAGATCGACCTSGCCCAGGCCGARGCSATTGCCGACCTGATCGACGCCAGCACGGAAGCCGCAGCCCGCAGCGCCAGCCGCTCGCTGACCGGCGCGTTTTCTGCAGAAATCCACAGCCTGCGCGACGCACTCATCCATCTGCGCATGCTGGTGGAGGCCACGCTGGACTTTCCTGAAGAAGAAATCGACTTCTTGCGCAAGGCCGATGCGCATGGCCAGCTATCGAACTTGCAGCAAACGTTGGCCTCGGTGATGCAGCGCGCGCTCCAGGGCGCTTTGCTGCGCGAGGGCATCAAGGTGGTCATCGCCGGGCAACCCAATGCCGGCAAAAGCTCGCTGCTCAATGCGCTGGCAGGGGCTGAGCTGGCCATCGTCACGCCCATAGCCGGCACCACGCGCGACAAGGTCCAGCAGACCATCCAGATCGAAGGGGTGCCGCTGCACATCATCGACACCGCCGGCCTGCGCGACAGCAGTGATGAGGTCGAGCGCATCGGCATCGCCCGCGCCTGGGACGAGATTGCCGGGGCGGACGCCGTGCTGTTCCTGCACGACCTGTCGCGGCAAAGTGCTCCTGAATATGTAGCTGCCGACGCAGATATCGAAAGCGCCTTGGGGCAAAAATTGCCAAAAAACATCCCCGTGATCGATGTCTGGAACAAGCTGGACTGCGCGGCCGGTGTTGCCCCTACGGCCAACCCCGGACGCCCTGCCGTGCATCTGTCGGCCCGCACCGGTCAGGGACTGGACGGCTTGCGACGGCTGCTGCTGGACGTGGCGGGCTGGCAGTCGGCGCCCGAGGGCATCTACATTGCCCGGGCGCGGCATGTGCAGGCGCTGCAGGCCGTGTCGTTGCACCTGCAGGAAGCTGCTGACCAACTGCAGGCCCAGGGCCCGGCGCTGGACCTGCTGGCCGAGGAGCTGCGGCTGGCGCAGAACGCCCTGAGCGCCATCACTGGCGAGTTCACCTCCGACGACCTGCTCGGCGTGATCTTCTCCAGCTTCTGCATCGGTAAATAGCGACCGTTGGTCGCCCTATCTTGTAAACGGACGTAAACAGCGCTTGTGTCTGATCTGTAACAGGGTTACTTTCGGCGGACCATGAATGTTCCCATGCCCGTTGCCTCCAAGGTGGACCTCAAAGGTCTGATCGACGCCATTGCCCAGACCACGGCGGAGGACAGCATGACCAACCCGCTGACGGCCGCCCAGTGGGAGGTGCTGTCGTCCTACCTTCTCCCGGTGGTGTTGCCCGCGGGCCAAGTGCTTTTCAGCCAGGGTGCCACGGACCGCACCCTGTACCTGGTCGAAAGCGGCAGCCTGAGCGTGCACTACCAGGACGAAAAGGAACGCCTGCGTCTGGCCATTGTGGGCGCGGGGTCGGTGGTGGGTGAAGGCGCTTTCTTCTCGCACCGCGCGCGCAGTGCCACCGTGCAGGCCAGCGCGCCGTGCAAACTGTGGAGCCTCACGGCCATTCGCTTCACCGAGCTGACCAACCGCCAGCCCGCCATTGCCCTGGGCTTGGCCATGGCCGCAGGGGCTGTGCTGGCCAAGCGCCTGGGCAACCGCCGCCGCCGCGTTGCGGCCACCTGACAGGCGGGGCCTGTCGGGGGTTTCCCTCGGGCTTCTTCCGCCTTCTGCGGGGGGATGGCGCGTTACACTCGATTTGGATTTTGTCCAGGCACCATCCGAAGAAAGCAAGCCATGTCCCTGTTCAGTTGGTTCAGCCGCAAACCCGCTCCCGCCAAGCCCCGCGCAGCGGCCGAGCCCTCCGGCCTGTTCAACGCCGACGCCACCGTGCCCCTGCAACCCGGGCGCCAGGGCAAGCCGCTCGTGGAGCCCCAGCCCCCAGAGCACGCCGCCAATCGCAAGAACGAGCGCATGGAGCGCCGTGAGCTGCTCTATACCGTGGTGCGCGACGCCATGGTGCGCGCTGGCGTGCTGTCGGCCAGCTACAAGTTCAAGGTGCTGTCGCTCGACCAGCGCGGCCGCCAGTTCCTGGTGATGATGGACCTGGCCCGCGAATACGGCGGCGAGACGGTGCGCCTTAGCGAGATCGAGGCGCTCATCGCCCAGACCGCCAAAACCCGCTACGACATCCTGGTGACGGCCGTGTACTGGCGCATCAACGACCATGTGGCGGTGGGTATTCCACAAAAGGGCGTGGCGCCCCAGGGCGCTGCGCTGCCGTTGCAGGCGGCTTCTACGGCGGTGCGCCGTCCGCCAGCAGCAGCGGCCCCGGCACCCCTGGCCC